>JBEIDZ010000037.1:0-12092 GCA_040383215.1 Paracoccaceae bacterium
AGCCCCACGCCCACCGCGCTCGACTGCCTGAGCGTCACCTTCTCGGGATCGATGCGGAACTCGGCCCGCACCTCGTCGAAGACGATCCCCTGCCCGGCCATCTGCTGCAACAGGCCAAAGACCGAAAAGGCATTCAGAAGCTCCGCCAGTGCCGGCGCCTCGGTCACCCGCAGACCGTCGATGGCCAGCCGCCCCTCGTATTCCCCCTCCCGCCCCGTCGGCGTCAGCCTCAAGGCCAGCCGGCCACCCTCCGCCCCGGCAAAGAAACCGGCCGCCCGCAGCACCGCCCCGGCCCGGTCGCTTGTGACCTGCACCTCGGCCCCGCCCGGACCGGGCACCAGACGGCCCTCGACCGCCGGCCCGCCATTGATCAGCGCGGTGAACTGGCCCCGCACCCCCGCGCCCGTGTCGATCTCGGCCACGAGGTCGGTCAGCGTCAGGCCTTCGGTCACCCGCAGTTCCTGAAGCCGCGCCGTGACCGGCCCACCCCCCCCGATGCCGCCCCCGCCAAGGGTCGCGGCAGCCCGGTCCATACGCCCGCCGCGCACCACGACGCCGACGACCCTCCCCGCGCCGCGTCCGACCAGGTCCACCGCCCCGTCGAACCAGCCGCCGACCTCAACCCGGTCAAGCCGCACCCGGTCAAGGCTGCCGTCCGGCCGAAGCGCGATCCCGCCTTCGGCCTCCAGCCCCGGCGCGTCGATCATGATGCGCCGCACCTCCGGCACTGCGCCGAGGCTCCCCTCTGCCTCGAACCGGCCTCCGGCGCCGCGCCCCGAAGACCAGCCGATCTGCGGCAGGCTCAGCCCCACCCCGCCCAGGTCCGAACCGATCTCGAACCGCGGCGGCTCGCCCTGCGGCAGGCCGATCACCACCTGCGCCCTCCCCTCGCCGCGCAGCGTCCCCTCCGGTAGCCCGATTCCAAATGCGTCGAGGAACCGCTGCGACAGCTCGACCTCTCCGCGGATTTCCGCCTCGCCCGCACCCGGGCCCAGCGGCAGCCGCCAGGTCGCCTCGGCGGGAACGCCGTCCAGCGTCATCGCGCCGCCGATCTCGAGCACGGCCGGATCGGTCCTCATCGTCAGGTCCGATGCCGCAAGCGCGCGCCCCGGCACGATCACGGTCCTGCGCAGATCGGTCATCGTCGCGCCCAGGTCCCAGTCCAGCTCGCCCGGCTGTAGCGCCCGGCCCAGCGGCAGCCGGATATCCCCCGCCACCGCAATCCGCCCGTCGGCCATCGTCACCGGCAGACCGGTCCGCCCGATCAGGTTGAACGGCGGCGCATCCAGCACCGCCATCGCCGCGGTGACCGTGCCCTGCGACCGCCAGCGCAGGATCGACGGCGGATTGGGCACGCGCGTATCCGGCACGATCAGCGCCGATCCGGCAAGGTCCACGGCACCGCCCTGTGCCGGTCGCATCTCGCCCCTGTCGAGCGTCAGCGCAAAGGACCCCTCCTGGTACCACACCGTCCCAGACGACCCCGTGACCGGCGGCTGGCCGGGCAGGACCCGCACGTCAACCCCGTCAAACCCGTAGGTCGCCGACAGATCGGGCCCGCGTCCCGGACGCAGCCGCAACGCACCCGCCAGATCGGTCAGTTCACCCCCGGCCACGTTGGTCTCGAACCAGCCCCGCATCCCCGGCCTGAAGCCCTCCGGCCAAAGCGCCATCATCCGCGCCGTGGACAGCGCATCCACCCCGGCGTCCAGCGCTACCGTCCAGCCTTCGGGCGATGCGCCGATCTCGCCCGACAGCCCGGCCCGCGCCACCGCGCCGGCTGCGGCCCGTCCTTGCGAATCGGTCAGCGTGATCGGGCCAAGACTGACCCGGAAAGGTGACAGCGTGAGCCGCAGGTCGGCAAAGGCTTCGTCAAAGCTGACCGGCGCTGCATAAAGCCCCGCCGGATTGACCCTGATCCCGTCAAGCCGGAACTGCCCGACAAAGCCCCGGGGCCAGCCCCCCTCCAGTCCCTCCAGAATGGCATCGCCCTCGGCCCTGAATCCGCCCCAGTCGCTTTCCACCTCGATCTCGGCAAAGCGGATGACGCCCGCCGCGGGGTCAAAGGCGAAATAGGCCCGTCCAACATCGAATCCCACCGGCTGCGCCCCGGTGATCGGGGCCAGCGCGCCACTGCCCAGCTTGACCGCGGCATTCAGCGGGCCGAGCCCCCCCTCCGGTCCGATCTCCATCCGGAACGATGCCGACAGCGTTGCATCCAGCACCGACAGCCAGCTCAGCGACGGGCTCTGCGCCGCGATGTCGGCTGCCGCCGCATCCGTCACCACGATCCCGATCCGCGCTGCGCGGCTGTCCTGCGGGCTGGCATAGGTCAGCGTCACCCGCGTGACCACGGGTCGCCCCGACAGCAGCGATGCCTCACCCCGCAGGCGCGTCTCGCCCCCTGTCAGGTCCAGCGCCAGCTCCCCCCCGTCCACCGTCCAGACCCGCCCGGCCCGCGAATCCTCGATCCGGGCGATCAGTCCCTCCACCGCCACCCGTTCCAGCGCCTCGAGCCCCGGCCGCTCAAAGACCCGGTCCGTCTGGTCCAGCAGGTCGCCGATGTTGTCCGCCCGTCCGACCGCGCCCGTGCCGACACCCCCGATCCCGCCCAGCGACACGGCCAGCCGCCCGTCCGGTTCCCGCTGCAGGGCCACTTCGGTCCCCACGAGCCTGATCACCTGCGGCAGCACCTCGCGCCGCAGCACAAGCCCCCGCGGAGACAACTGGACCGTCATCAGCGGCACGCGGACCAGCACACGGTTCGCGGCATCCCGCAGCACGGCATCCGAAATCTCGACATGCGGATGCAGGTCCCGCCCCACCCGGACGGCGATCTCGCCAAAGTCGAGCCGCCCCCCCTCCAGCACGGCCTCGGCCCGCTCCCGCACGCCTTCCACGACCCAGGATGGCGCAGGAATCGCATGATCCAGCATCAGCATCCCGACAATGACTGCCGTGATGACCGGCAGAAACAGGACATACCCCAGAAGCCTCAGCCCGATCCGGGCCGATATCCGCCCCATCCTCGCCAGACCGCGGGACTGCTGCCTGCCCCCCCGCGCCTTCCGGCCCGGCTTCCGGTTCTGCCTGCCCCTGCACGCCGTCCATCTGCCCCTGCCGTCCTCCGGCTGCCGCTTTCCCCTTTATCTTCGCCGTCCGCGGCCTACAACTCACGGCCAGTCACAACATACCGCTGAGGTCTCCCATGTCCGCCCCCGAACCCGGCCAGCCCGCCCCCGCCTTCACCCTTCCGCGCGATGGCGGCGGTACCGTCTCGCTCGACACGCTCAGGGGCCAGGCGGTCGTGCTCTACTTCTACCCCAAGGACGACACCCCCGGCTGCACGCTCGAAGCCCAGAGCTTCACCGCCGAGATCGAGGCCTTCGCCGGCGCCGGCGCAGTGGTGCTCGGCATCTCCAAGGACAGCGTCAAAAAGCACGACAAGTTCCGCGACAAGTACGGGCTCAGGATCGCGCTCCTGTCCGACGAGGAAAGCGACGTCTGCGAACGCTACGGCGTCTGGGTCGAAAAAAGCATGTACGGCAAGAAGTATTTCGGCATCGAACGCGCCACCTTCCTGATCGACAAGACCGGGAATCTCGCCCGCGTCTGGCGCAACGTCAAGGTCGACGGCCACGCCGCCGACGTGCTCGCCGCCGTCAGGGCACTCTGACCGCGCGCCCGGTCCGCGACCGCCTCACCCCGGACATGACAACGCCGCCCTCCGTCCGGGGGCGGCGTTCCCGATCTCTCCTCGCGACCGGCTCAGCCGTCAGGCGCCTTCGCCCTCGGACCGCGCGGGCTTCGGCAGACCCTTCTGCGGTGCCGCCGCCAGCGGGTCGTCCTGCCGCTGGACCGACCCTTCGAAATGCGCGCCCGATTCGATGGCGATGGTCTTGTGGATGATGTCGCCCTCCACCCGCGCGGTCGAGGTGAGCCGCACCTTCAGCCCCCGCACCCGGCCCACGATCCGGCCATTGATCACCACGTCATCGGCAATCAGTTCGCCCTTCACGGTTGCCCCCTCGCCCACCGTCAGAAGATGGGCCCGGATATCGCCGTCGACCTGCCCCTCGATCTGGATATCGCCCGAGGTCTGCAGATTGCCCTTGATATGCAGATCCGAAGACAGGACCGACGCAGGCGGCTTGGCCTTTGGCGCTGCGGCACGATAGTCCGACGCGGCGCCGACCGGCAGGCCCGGGGCCGCGGCGGGAACGGTCGTCTCGGCGGTCTTGGGTGCGGGCTCGTTGATCTTGCTCTTAGAAAACATCGGATGCAGCTCTGATATAGATCATGGGGTTGATGGGTTCGCCGCCGACGCGGATCTCATAGTGCAAATGCGGACCGGTCGACCGTCCGGAATTTCCCATATCACCGATCCTCTCCCCGCGCGAGACCCTTTGCCCCACATCGACACGGATCGCGTTCAGATGCCCGTACCGTGTCTCGAGCCCGAAATCGTGCCTGATCTTGATCAGCCGCCCATAGCCCGATGACCAGCCGGCCTCCGTCACCACGCCATCGGCCGTGGCATAGATCGGCGTGCCCACCGGGGCCGCGAAATCAAGCCCCGCATGCAGCCGTCCCCAGCGCGTGCCGAACCCCGACGTGAAGCGGTAACTGTCCAGGACCGGCATCGAAAACGGCGCCCGCTCGGCTGCGATCCGGTAAAGGTTGATCCGGTCCAGCCGGTCCAGGATCGTATTGGCCCGCAGCGTGGCCGGGTCCGGCCCGCCGCCCATCGACGACAGGCTGATCGGCGTCAGCGGCCCGCCCATTCCCGAATATCCCCGCCGGACCGATTCAATCAAGTCATCGGTATCAAGCCCGGCTGCGCGAAACATGCTGTCCAGCGGCTCGACCGACACCTCGAGCGCCTCTTCCAGCTGGCGGAAGATTTCGTCGTTGCGGTCGGCCACCAGCCGCAGCTCCAGTTCCAGGTCCTGCGCCTGCCCGATCGCCGCCTCGGCATTCTGGGCAATCCTGTCGCGCTCTGCGGCCGCATCGGCCAGCGCATCGCCCAGCATCCCGACCGTCCCCGTCAACTCCGCGGCGCCCAGCACGGTTCCCGCCGCCTCTCCCGTCTCCATCGCCCTCTGCAGGTCGCCGGCCTCCCTGCGGGCAAGGTCGCGCTCGGCCACGGTGCTGCGCAGCGTCCGGTAGACCGCCTCGAGCCCCGTTTGCAGTTCCCGCCGCCGGTCCTCGGACGCCAGAAGTTCCGACTGCATGGCCGAAATCTGCGTCAGCGCCGCGCTGAACCGCTCCTGCGCCGCCACCGCCTCGGCGGCGCGCAGATCTCGCTCGCCGGACAACGCATTCAGCCTGTCCTCATAGATCGCCTTGTCCCGCATCGCCTGGGCCCGGAAATTCCCCGCGCCGATCGAATCCATCAGGATGATCGCCGTCGCCACGATCGCCCAGCCGGTGACAATCGCGCTGCCCCCCAGGATCAACAGCTGCCGTCCGGGTGTCAGCCTGATGAACCGCGTCTCCGTCTCCGACCTCAGGAAAAGCCGCTTTTCCGGCAGGCGCCGCTCAAGCGCCGCATGAAGCCGAAGCATGAGATTCGTCTTCATCATCGCAAAGTCCCGATCGTTGCGGCCCCGGCGCGCGGCCTCACCGCGCCCCGGGATTGCTGCGACACGTTTAGGGGGGTGCCGTGATCGCCTGCAACACCTCTGTCAGGCGCCGTGAACGGACGGCACTTCAACCGGCGGGATTTCGCCGACCTTGGCCCCCTGCCGTGAAGCCAGCAGGGCGCAGCCTTCCGCTTGCGCGCCGCCTTGCATGGCCGGCGCCCGCGGGTCCTTCAGCCCAAAGCCGAAGCCGAAGACGACACCCTCTGTTCCGGCAGAGCGCCGGGCGGCAGATAGGGATCGGGGGTGCCCATCGGGATCAGCGGGGATGACACCGTGGTCGCGTTGAAGGCCGCGACGATCTTGAGCATGGGCGTCACCACCCAACTGTCAGGCGTCGGCTTTTCTTCGCGGGGGTCGGTGAAGAGGTTCACGATGAACGGGATGCCGAGCTTCTGCGGCGGATCAAACATCGTGTCCTGCCGGTAGAAGTGCAGTTTCCAGTTCCGCCACTTCACGGCCAGCAGGATGTCGGCGCCCCAGATCGGAAACCCCTCGCGAGGAGAACCCTCATCCTTGCCCGTCAGGAAATCGGACACGTCGATGCTGTCCATCGGGCGATCATCAGGCACCCTGGCATCGGCGAATGCGGCCAGCGTTGCGAACATGTCCACCCCGTGGACGATCTCGTTGCTGACACGTCCGGCGGGCACGTATCCAGGCCATCGGATGATGAAGGGAACGCGGATGCCACCCTCCAGGGCGGTGAAATACGCGCCGCGCCACGGACCCGCCCAGCCATCCCACGGTTTGAAGAACTCCGGACCGTTGTCGCTTGTGAAGATGACGATCGTGTTGTCGCGCACGCCCAGATCATCGACCGAGGCAAGAAGCTCCGCAACGTGACTGTCCAGCTCTGCCAGCATGTCGGCCCAGTCACCGTTGCCGGTCTTGCCCTCGAACGCCGGCCCGGGCACCGTCGGCAGATGCGGCTGTGTCAAAGACACGAACATGAAGAACGGCTTGCCCGCACCAACCTGCCGCTGCATGAAATCCACCGATCGTCTGGTGATCTCGGCGTCGATCAGGCGGCGCTGTTCCACGTCATAGTCGGCGATGGACCGGCTGGCCTCGCCCCTCCTGCCTTCCATGATCTGCTCCTGCGGCACGATTTCGGTGGAGTAGCCCACTGACGATGACCAGAGAGATTCATCGGTCGTTCGCGGAATCCCGTACCATTCGTCAAAGCCCTGATCGTTCGGCAAACGTCCGTCATGGCTGCCAAGGTGCCATTTGCCGTGCAACGCGGTCGCATAACCGGCTTCCGACAGGGCCTCGGCAATCGTGACCTCCCACTGCGTCAGACCCTCCGGAACGCCACCGAACGGAACCGCATAGGTTCCGGACCGGATGGCAAAGCGACCGGTCATCATGCTCGAACGGCTCGGGGTGCACTGAGTTTCCATGTTCATGTTGGTCAGGCGAAGGCCCTCGCTTGCCAATTGGTCCAGCGCAGCCGTTGGTGCACCGCGCGTGGCACCACCGCCGTATGAACCCAGTTCTCCGTAGCCCAGGTTGTCGGCAAGGATGAAAAGAATGTTGGGCCGATTGTCTTGCGCCATGGCAGCGCCGGCCGCTGAAACGAGCGCCGCAACCGCAACGGATGCGGCCATTCTTCCCAGTCGCGTGGTCATGCTGATTGTCCTCCACTGCACGTGAACGGCGTGCTACGAATGCCCGGGCCAGAATTCGACCCGGCTACTCACTATCGCGAAGAGGTCGCTCGGAATGGCGCAAATGGATCATTTGCCAATGCGTACCGCCACTCGTCTCGGCATCCTGGCAAAGATCGGATGGCTCTCACGGCAACCTCAGGACTTCCAAACGCTGGTCGCGCGACTTGGTCGCTGGCGGACGTTTGATGCGGGCGAGACCATCTACCATGCGGGCGACGAACCCGAAGGGCTCTTCGGGCTTGCCGAGGGTATCCTCGAAATCACCTTTCCGCTGATCAGCGACGAACCCGTCGTCGTGCACCGCGCCGAGCCCGGCCTGTGGATCGGCGATACGGCGATCCTGACCGATCAGAAGAGGGTCATTACGGTCTCTGCCGCAACGCGTGCCCGGCTCTTCATGATCCCTGCCTTCAGTGTCCGCCGCATGGTTGAGGATGATCCACGACACTGGCGGTGCTTTTATGACCAGTGCGTCACCAACCAGGTCACCACCCTGATGCTTCTTGCCGAAGCTGTCTCCCTTTCTCCGCGCGCGCGCATCGCGCGCATCCTGCTTCGCCTCGCGCTGCCGGACGGCTCGGTCCCGGGCAGCCAGGAAGACCTCGGCCGCCTTCTCGGCATGGCACGGTCGAGCGTACGCCGAACGCTTGCGAACCTGGTCGACATCGGTGCGGTGACAACCGGATACGGCGCCGTCTCCATCCGCGACCGCACCCTGCTCGAGGGATTGGTGAGCGAAGCTTGACCTGACGCCGGACCTTCGCCCCGCCTCTGACCGGATCAGTCGCAAGGTTCCCGGCAGGCCAGCGTGACTCACCCGCCGCGCAGGCGGGGCGCTGCCCGGGACGTCTCAGCCTGCAAGGCCAACATGAAGTCCCTGCACCAGGCCCGTCCCCCGCAACTGTCGCCACAGGCATCCACCCATGCCGTGACGGGTCTGCTTGATCCGGCGGCACCCTCCGCTCCGCCGCCTCCTCAGTCCGGGTCGTCCAGCGCGCGCCGGTATAGGTGCCAGGTCGCATGGCCCAGCACCGGCAGGACCACCATCAGCCCCAGAAACCACGGCACCAGCGCCGCCAGCGTCAGCACCGCGATGACCAGCGCCCACAGCGCCATGACCCCGACGTTCTCTCCCACCGTCCGGATCGAGAGCAGCATCGCCGAGACGAAATCCACCTCCCGGTCCAGCAGCAGCGGCAGGCTGACCACCGTCATCGCATAAAGCAGAAAGGCCAGCGCCGCCCCCACGGCGATCTCGACCCCGATCATCGCCAGCCCGGCCTGCGTGAAGAACGCCTCCCAGCTGGTCGAGATGTTGACCATCGCCCGCGGCCCCATGAACAGCGCAAAGATCATGTGCGCAAGGAACGTCCAGAACAGGAAATAGATCACGATGATCGCCCCCATCCAGGGGATCTGCCGCCTCCGTTCGCTCCAGACCACGCCCAGCACCTCGCGCCAGATCAGCGGCTGCCCGCGTTCCAGCCGCCGCGACACCTCGTAAAGCCCGACCGCCGCGAAAGGCGCGGCCAGCGGAAACCCCAGCGACACGACCAGCGTCCAGATCACATGGCCGGCGCCCAGCCAGACCATCAGGAATCCGCCCAGCACATAGACCGCACTGAAGAAGAGCCCGAACTGCGGCGCCCGGCGGAAATCGCTCAGCCCCGCCGCCAGCGCGGCCCGCAGGTCAGAGACGCCCACCCGCCCGATCCCGGGCAAGGGCGAGGCGGCCGGCATCGCGTCGCTGCTGTCGGTCATGGAAACCCTCCCGCTTCCATGGCCCCAAGGCTTGGCCAGCCGCGCCCGCCTGTCAAGCCTGCGCGGGCATCACCGGTCGCCGCTCCTCTGCCGGCCGCGCCGCCTCCCAGCCTTCGGCAATCTCGAGCAGCGCCATATCCGCCCCGCGCGCCCCGAAAAGCTGCACCCCGTGCGGCAGCCCGCCCTCGCCCCGCCCGCAAGGCAGGCAGATGCAGGGCAGCCCGATCAGGCTCACCGGCAGCATCACCTCCATCCAGCGGTGATAGCTGTCCATCCGCCGCCCCGCGATATCGGCCGGCCAGCGCGCGTCGGCTGCAAAGGGCCAGACCTGCGTTGCCGGCAGCACCAGCGCATCGTACCGGGTGAAGAGCTCTGCCGCCACGCGGAACCAGTCCGACCGGATCACGCTCGCCGCCTGCACCTCGGCCCCCGTCAGCGCCAGCCCCCGCTCCACCTCCCAGACCGCCTCGGGCTTCAGCGCCCCCCGGTCAAGCGCGCCGATCGACCCCGCCATCGCCCAGGACCGCAGCATCGTCCAGCTTTCCCACAGCCGCTCGGCGGCAAAGGGCGGCGCCACCGGCTCGACCCCCATGGCCCAGCGCGGCCAGCCGCGCAACCGCCCCCTCTGCCGCCGCCAGAAGCCCCGGCTCCATCGCCAGCACCCCGCCCCAGTCGCCCAGCCACCCGATCCGCCGCGGCCCCGCCGCGCGCAGCGCCGGCATGGCCAGGGCCGGCCGCCCATGCGGCTGCATCGGATCGGGCCCCGACATCGTCGCCAGAAGCGCGCCCAGGTCGCGCGGCGTCCGCGCCATCGGGCCAAGCGTGGAAAGCTGATGCAGGAACATCTCGCCCTCGGGCTCGGGCGGGACCAGCCCCCAGGTCGGCCGCATGCCATAGACGCCGTTCCATGCCGCCGGGTTGCGCAGGCTGCCCATCATGTCCGACCCGTCCGCCACCGCGACCATGCCCGTGGCCAGCGCCGCCGCAGCGCCCCCCGATGACCCGCCGACGCTGCGCGCCAGGTCAAAGGGGTTGCGCGTCACGCCAAAGACCGGGTTGAACGTATGCGACCCCAGCCCGAATTCGGGCGTATTGGTCTTGCCGATGATGATCGCGCCCGCCGCCCGCAGCCGCGCCACCATCAGATCGTCCCGCGCCGCCACCGCGCCCGCAAAAAGCGGCGAGCCTTGCGTCGTCGGCAGCCCCGCCACATCCGCGAGGTCCTTGATCGCCATCGGAATGCCGTGCAGCCAGCCCCGCCGCGGCGCGCCATCGGCGGCCCGCGCCTCGGCCATCAGCGCGTCGCCGTCGCGCAAGCTCACGACCGCATTCACCGCCGGGTTGACCGCCGCGATCCGCTCCAGCGTCGCCGCCATCAGCTCCGACGGCGCCACCGCCCCCTGCCCGATCAGCGCCGCCAGCGACGTCGCATCCAGCGCGCAAAGCTCGTCCACACCCGCCCTCCCTGCCCGGCTGCGGCGCGGCCTCACTCGTCCGCCAGCGCCTCGGCCCGGCTCTTGCCCGCGACATCCATCGCCAGCGTCGCCGCCATGAACCCGTCCAGGTCCCCGTCGAGCACCCCTTGCGTGTCGCTCGTCTCGTGTCCTGTCCGCAGATCCTTCACCATCTGATAGGGTTGCAGCACATAGGACCGGATCTGGTTGCCCCAGCCCGCATCGCCCTTGTTCTCGTGCTGCTCCATGATCGCGGCATTGCGCTTGTCAAGCTCAAGCTGATAGAGCCGCGACTTCAGCGTCTGCATCGCGATGTCGCGGTTCTGGTGCTGCGACTTCAGCATCGACGTCACCACGATCCCGGTCGGGAAGTGGGTGATCCGCACCGCCGAATCGGTCTTGTTCACATGCTGCCCGCCCGCGCCCGAGGCGCGCATCGTGTCGATGCGGATATCCTTGTCCTCGACCTTGATTTCGATCGTGTCATCCACCACCGGATAGACCCAGACTGACGAAAACGACGTATGCCGCCGCGCCGCGCTGTCATAGGGCGATATGCGCACCAGCCGGTGCACGCCCGATTCCGACTTCAGCCAGCCATAGGCATTATGCCCCATGATCTTGTAGCAGACCGACCGGATGCCCGCCTCCTCGCCCGGCGTCTCGGACTGCATCTCGACCTTGTAGCCATGGCTCTCGGCCCAGCGTACATACATCCGCGCCAGCATCGCCGCCCAGTCGCAGGATTCCGTCCCCCCCGCGCCCGCGTTGATCTCGAGGAAGGTGTCGTTGCCATCCGCCTCGCCGTCCAGCAGCGCCTCGATCTCCTTCTGCGCGGCCTTCTCCTTCAGCGCGGCCAGCGCGGCCTCGGCCTCGGCGACGATCTCCTCGTCCCCCTCCGCCTCGCCCATCTCGATCAGCGCCACATTGTCGCTCAGGTCGCGCTCCAGCGCCTCGACATTGCCCAGCTTGTCGATCAGCACCTGCCGGTCGCGCATCAGCTTCTGCGCCCCCGCCGGATCGTCCCAGAGCGTGGGGTCCTCCACCCGCGCGTTCAATTCCTCAAGCCGGTGCCGCGCCGTTTCGCGGTCCATCCGCTGGCCGACCAGCGTGACCGACTTCTCGATGGCGGCAATCGTCTCGCGGGTCTCGTTGCGCATGGGGCTCTCCGGCCCTGTCGCGGGCCCATCCTGTCGGTCGCCCGCGCCTCTTAGCCCGCGCGCCTGCCCCCGGCAAGAGAGCCGCCCCGCGCAGCCCAGGCGGTCAGTAAAGCCCGCCCGTCGACAGCGTCCCGAAGGACGCCTTCGGCCCGACCACCGCGGTCCCGCCCGTCGATGTGGTGACATTGCGCGACGACGCGCGCACTTCCTCGACCAGCGGCAGGTCCTCGGCCATGGCAAAGCCGCCGTCGAAGGTCACGCCGAAGATCGGCTCCTCGCCCTCGCGGAAACACTCGGCCACGACCTTGTCGCCCCCGGCCCCGTCCGGCAGACGCGCCCCGGTAAAGCGGTCGATGTTGATGAAACGGCACTCCGCCGGCACGCTGAAGGGACCGCCGC
>JBEIDZ010000038.1:0-11896 GCA_040383215.1 Paracoccaceae bacterium
GCGCCCGCAATCACGCGGCCGGTGAGGATATCGGCATAGGTCGCGACATGGGGCAGGTCCTGGCCGGGAATGCCGGGGTCGCGGGGGCGGGTGCCGGTCGCGACGATGACCTCGTCGAAGCCGCCCAGGTCGGCGGGCGTCGCGGCGGTGCCGAGCCGCAGCATGACGCCGGTCCGGGCGAGCATCGTGGCATACCAGGCGATGAGGCCGTCGAATTCCTCCTTGCCGGGGATCGTCCGGGCAAGGTTGAGCTGGCCACCGATGCCTCTGTCGCGTTCGAAGAGGGTGACGCGGTGGCCGCGGCGGGCAGCCTCGATCGCGGCGGCAAGGCCGGCGGGGCCGGCGCCGACCACGGCGATGCTGCGGGGACGGGCGGCGGGGGCATCGGGGATGTCGGTTTCGTGGCAGGCCCGCGGGTTGACAAGGCAGGAGGTCAGCCGGCCCGCAAAGGTATGATCCAGACAGGCCTGGTTGCAGGCGATGCAGGGCGCGATCTCGGCCGCGCGCCCGGTGCGGGCCTTGGCGACGAAATCGGGGTCGGCCAGAAAGGGGCGCGCCATGCTGACCATGTCGGCCGCACCTTCGGCAAGGATCGCTTCGGCGCGTTCGGGCGTATTGATCCGGTTCGAGGTGATGAGCGGCACCGGGACCTGCCCCATCAGCTTGCGCGTGACCCAGGCAAAGGCCCCGCGCGGGACAGAGGTCGCGATCGTGGGAATGCGCGCCTCGTGCCAGCCGATGCCGGTATTGATCATCGTGGCACCCGCCGCGGCGACAGCACGGGCCAGCAGCAGGACCTCGTCAAAGGTCGATCCATCGGGGACAAGGTCGATCATCGACAGGCGGAAGATGATGATGAAGTCGGGCCCGGCGGCGGCACGGGCGCGGGCCATCACCTCGACCGGCAGGCGCATGCGGTTGGCGTAGGCGCCGCCCCAGCGGTCGGTCCGGCGGTTGGTATGGGTGACAAGGAACTGGTTGAGCAGATAGCCCTCGGAGCCCATGATCTCGACCCCGTCATAGCCGGCCTCGCGGGCACGGGCGGCGGCGGTGGCGATGTCGGCGATCTGCTTTTCGATCCCCGCCTCGTCCAGTTCGCGGGGGGTGAAGGGGCTGATCGGCGACTTGACCGCCGAAGGGGCGACGCAGTCGGGTGAATAGGCATAGCGGCCGGCATGCAGGATCTGCATCGCGATGCGCCCGCCTTCGGCATGGACGGCATCGGTGACGCGGCGATGGTTGGCGATGTCCCCGGGGCCAAAAAGTCCCGCGGCACCGGGGAAGACACCACCTTCGGCATTGGGCGCCATGCCGCCGGTAACGATGAGCCCCGCGCCGCCGCGCGCGCGGGCGGCATAGAAGGCGGCGACGCGGGCCCAGTCGCCGGTCTCCTCGAGCCCGGTATGCATGGACCCCATGAGCACGCGGTTCGCCAGCGTCACATGGCCGAGGTCGAGGGGCGCGAGAAGGCGGGGATAGGCGGTCATCTGCAGGCTCCGGCTGGCTGGCCCAAGATTGCCGCAGCCTGCGCCGCGCGTCTCGGGCGACGTGACGTCAGGGTGTGGAGAGGTCAGAGCCGGATGGCCGCGATCAGCCGGCCGTAATCGGCCTCCTTCTGGTGGACCGACCGGCGGTAGGAAAAGAAGCGGTCGGGATCGGCATAGGTGCAGTGACGCGTCCATTCGGCCTGGACCACGCCTGCCGCACGCAGGCGCGACAGGCCATAGCCCGGCAGGTCGAAATGCAGCCGGTCGCCCGTGCCCGCCGCAAAGAACCGCGCGGCGGTATCGTCGGCGGCCATGACGGCGTCGAAGAAGTCGGGGCCGACCTCGTAGGCCTGCTGGCTGATCGTGGGGCCGATCACCGCGCGGATGCGTGCGGGTGCGGCGCCAAGCGCGGCCATGGCGGCGACCGTCGCCTCGAGAATGCCGCCGATGGCGCCCTTCCAGCCGGCATGGGCTGCGCCGATCACCCGCGCCTGCGGATCGGCAAGAAGCACGGGCTGGCAGTCGGCGGTCAGCACGGTCAGCGCAAGGCCCGGCGTCGCGGTGACAAGCGCATCGGCCCGCATGGCGGCGGCGGGCGGCGCGGTTACGGTCAGCACCTCGGCGGAATGGACCTGATGGACGCCGATCAGAGCCTCGGGCGCGACGCCCATCGCCTCGGCCACGCGGGCGCGGTTGATCGTCACCGCCTCGGTCTGGTCGGAACTGCCATGACCACAGTTCAGCCCCTGGAACACGCCCGAGGACGCCCCGCCCGCGCGACCGAAGAACCCGTGGCGCAGGGGCGCAAGAGCGGCGCCGGTGATGATGTCGAGCGTCATGCAGCCAATCCGGGCGGGGGCGGGGCGCCGTCGGGGTAAAGCCCCATTACCTTGAAGAGGTGTCCCATCTGGCCGGGGTCGGTCAAGCGGTGAAGCGCGGCAAGGTGGCTGTCGCGCGCCGCGCCGGTCATTCCGCTGGCGAGAATCGCTGCCCGGGTGTCGATCCCGAGCGCGCGCAGAAACGCGCCCTGCGGGATCATCCCCGTGACCCTGGCCGGGGCGGCGGCGCGGGCGACGGCTTCGAAATCGACATGCGTCGTCAGGTCGGCCTCGCCCGGGGCGGCGAGCGGATCGGCCGCCCGGTGGCGGCTCAGCGCCTGCAGCGTGTCCCCGCGCGACCGCCAGTCGCCATAGTCGATGATGAGCGCGACCCCGCCATGGGCGGCGATGCGCCGGCCGATCTCGGCCACGATGGCGGGCAGGGCGGGGCAGATTTCGACGATGCCGCCTTCGGCCGTATCGGCAAGGCGATGGGCCAGCGCCGCCACCGGCGCAGGCGGGGCCAGGCCAAAGGCCAGCCGGCCCTCGGACAGCCCGACCATGCGTTCACGCCAGAACGCGCCCGCGCGGACGAACTGGCGCACGGGCAGGGCATCGAGGAATTCGTTGGCAATCAGGAAAAGCGGCCCCTCGGGCAGGTGTTCGACCCCCGTGGCCCAGACAGCCTGCGGCAGCAGGCGGCCCTGCGCGGCGCGCAAGGCGGGCGAGGTTTCGACCAGATGCAGCCTGAGCGCAGCGTGAAAACCCGGCACGCGCGCGGTCGCGCGCAGCGCATCGGCCATCAGCGTGCCGCGCCCCGGCCCAAGCTCGGCCAGCACGATCTGCGCCGGCGCGCCCTGATCGCGCCAGGCCTCGGCCAGGCAGAGGCCGATCAGCTCTCCGAACATCTGGGAGATTTCGGGGGCGGTGGTGAAATCGCCCGCCGCGCCGAACGGGTCGCGCGTCGCATAATAGCCGTGCGCGGGATGCATCAGCGCCTCGGCCATGTAATCGGCAAGCGAGATCGGCCCGGTGGCGCGGATGCGGGCGGCCATGAGGCCCGCCAGCGCCGTCATGCCCCCCGGCCGCGGCGGCGGGCGGCGATCACGGCGACCAGCCCGGCAAGGATCATCGGCAGCGTCAGGACCTGCCCCATGGTCAGCCCGAAGCCGCCCCAGTGCAGCGCAAGGCCAAGCGGATTGTCCGGCGTGACGAACTGCGCATCGGGCTGGCGCACGAATTCGACGGCAAAGCGCGCGAGCCCGTAGCCCAGAAAGAAGATGCCCGAGACAAGCCAGGGTGTCCTCAGCGCACCGCGCCGGTAGGCGAGCCAGAGCAGGAGCAGGCCGAGGGCCAGCCCTTCAAGCAGCGCCTCGTAGATCTGGCTGGGGTGGCGGGCGCAGACCCCGGTGATGCCGGGGCAGGTCTGCGCGGCCTCGCCCGGGAAGGCCATGCCCCAGGGCAGCGCGGTCGGGCGACCCCAGAGCTCGGCATTGATGAAATTGGCGATGCGGACCAGAAAGATCGCCGGCGTCGCGCCGATGGCGATCGCGTCCGACAGCCCCGACAGCGGGATGCCATTGCGGCGCGCAAAGAGGATGACGGCCAGGACGACACCGACAAAGCCGCCGTGAAACGACATGCCCCCCTGCCAGATTGCAAGGATTTCCCAGGGGTTCTGCAGGAAATGCAGCGGCCGGTAGAAAAGCGCATAGCCGATCCGCCCGCCCGCGATGACGCCGAGGATGACCCAGGTCAGGAAGGCTTCAAGCTGGTCTGGCGTGGCGGGCGCCCTGTCGCCGGGCCAGAGCGCGGGCCGCCGCATCAGCCGCAGCATGACCCGCCATCCGATGAGGATGCCCGCGATATAGGCCAGCGCATACCAGCGCAGCGCAAAGGTCCGGCCGAAGAGCGTGACCGAAAAGACCTCGGGCGAGACGGGGGGAAAATCGATCATGCCCGTTCTGTGACCCGGGCGGGAGGGCGGTGTCAACCTTGTGGCCGGGGCGGCGAAGGGCCATATGATGGAAAGATCACCGGCCCGGGAGAGTGCCATGCAGACACGCAACAAGATTTTCGACGACCTCTCGCAGCTCATGACCAATGCGATGGGCGTGGCGCAGGGGGCGCGCGACGAGGCGCAGAACGCGATGAAGTCGCTGATGGACCGCTGGCTGGCCGACCGCGACCTGGTGACGCGCGAGGAATTCGAGGCCGTGCGCGCCATGGCGCAGAAGGCGCGCGAGGAGAACGCCGCGCTCGGCGCCCGGATCGCGGCGCTCGAAAAGGCTGCAGGCGGCACCGGGACGGCGCCGCGCAAGGCGGCCGCCCGGCCCGCGGCCAAGGCGTCGTCCAGGGCGGCGGCCAAGGGCGCGGGCAAGACCGCGCCCTGACGCGGCCTGCGCCGGGGACGGACTCTCAGAACCCGGAGAGATAGGCCACGAGGATGTCGCGGGCGGCCATCAGGTCGGTCCGGTCGATCATCTCGGTCACGGTGTGGATATAGCGCGTGCCCACCACGATGCCGACCGCGCGCGCGCCCGCGGCGGCCTGCTGGGCGGCCGCGCCGTCCTGCCCGCCGGCCATCAGCATGGTGCGCTGGAAGGGGATGTCCTTGCGGCGGGCCAGCGCGTCGATCTCGGCCACCAGCGCGCTGTCGGCGATGAAGGACCCGTCGCGGATGTGCAGGCCGAAGCCCTTGCCCTGTTCGGTGGTGCGGTCCTGATCGGGCACGCCCGGCGTGTCGCAGGCGAGCGTGACGTCGATGCCAAGCCCGATGTCGGGCCGGATCGCATAGGCCGAGGTGCGCGCGCCGCGCAGGCCGACCTCCTCCTGGCTTGTAAAGGCGACGTGGATTTCCGCGCCCCGGCCGGCCTTGCCGGCAAGGCCGCGGATCGCCTCGATCCCGAGCCAGCAGGCAATGCGGTTGTCAAGCGCCTTGGACACGATCTTGTCGCCCATCTCGAGAAAGGGCTCGTCCATCGTCACCATGTCGCCGACGCGGACAATCTCCTTGGCGCGCGGCCCGAGGCCGAGGTCGACAAAGAATTCGCCCACCTCGGGCACCTTCTTGCGGTCCTCGGGGCTCGAGATATGCACGGGCTTGCCGCCGGGGTTCATCACGCCGGGCAGGTCGCCCTCGGCCGTGGCGACACGGACCCGGCGCGAAAAGAGGTTGCGCGGGTCAAAGCCGCCGACGGGCTGGAGGTAGAGAAAGCCCTTGTCGGTGAT
Organism: Paracoccaceae bacterium; assembly: GCA_040383215.1. Taxonomy (GTDB): domain Bacteria; phylum Pseudomonadota; class Alphaproteobacteria; order Rhodobacterales; family Rhodobacteraceae; genus JBEIDZ01. The sequence goes on from JBEIDZ010000038.1 coordinate 5,537, forward strand.
GTGGCTGACCAGAAAGCCGATCTCGTCCATATGGCAGAGCAGCATGATGCGCGGGGCGCCCTTGGTCTTTTTCCCCTTCGCATCGCGGCGGCAGAGAAGCGAGCCCATCGGATCGGTGCGCACCTCGTCGAAAAGACCCTGGACTTCCGCCTCGATCAGGGCACGGACGCGGTGTTCGTAGCCCGGCACGCCGGGGGTTTCGCAAAGCCGCCTGAGCAGGTCGATGTTCATCGCCGGTCCCTTACCCTGTTGCCATGGCACAAGGTTGCCATGCGCCGCTGGGCGCTGCAACGGGGCGCCGCGCCGCCGTCGGCCGGGGTTCAGAATCCCCCGCGCGGAAAGCGGGCCAGCACGACATCGGCAAAGACGATCCGGTTCGTGTCCGGACGGTCGGCGATAAGATCAAGCCAAAGGTCGTTGACCCGCCGTTCGTCAAGCTCGGTATGGCAGAGATCGAAATCCGCCACCGGCACATCGGGCGAGATTTCATGGACGATCTGTTCCGTGTTCGGCCCGTGGCGGACGTTGATCCGGGCATAGACCCGGCAGGCCCGTTCGCATTCCATCCGCACGCTGGCGCGCAGGATGTGCCGGCGGCGCAGATTCGCCGCGGCGGCCGGCGGCAGGCCGATGGCAAGGCTGACAAAGCTGCCCGCAAAATCCTCGACACTGAGCGTAAGGGAGAAGCCCGCCGGGGTGTCATTCCCGGCCGTCCTGCCCTGCGCGACCGAAACGTCGCCCTGCAGGCTGTCGTGATAGAGCGTGACCTGCGGGTCAAGCCGGGTCCGGTCGGCAACCCGGGGCAAGAGACCCGGCGGAAACGGGGCCTGCCAGAGGTCAGGTCGCCAGGCCCAGTCCGTTCCCGGCGGATGGGACACGATCCCGTCCGCGAGGCGGTGCACGGCGACCGTGTTCGTCGCGGCAGGGTCGCGCGGCGGCCGGGCCGGGGACATGGCCCCCGTCAGACGGGCAAGAAGGCCAAGGGGACGGGCGGACATTTCCGCAAACGGATCACTCAAACCTTGCGCGGTACGCTGATCCATTGCGGTTGGCCCTTTTTCCGAAGTCTCCCACGGTCGCCGGTTTGTCATAACCCCGATCCGTTACCGGATTGCAAACGTCCGGGTGCCGCTTCGGCCGGATTGGCGGCACGCAGGGCGGCGACGGTGGCGTAAAGCAGCCCCCGCGCCTGGGCCGCCGACAGTGGCGCACGGTCATAGCCGCGCAGCCCGACCGTCACGAGCCTGCCGCCAAGGTCCATGAAGGCACGCCATTCCTCTGCCGCCAGACCGTCGACCGGGGGCGGGGCGCGGTCGGTGAACTGGACGATGACAAGCCCCGGCGACTGTTCCACCAGTCCCACGGCAACCGTCGCCGGACGCCCTGAATCGGTCAGGAGCGCGGCCCCCATCGGAAGCCGCAGCAGGGTCGCAAGGTCGGTTTCGGACCCGGAGACGGAAGCGGTCCCGGCCGTGCCGGCCTGGACGGTGATGAAACCGTCCGTCCCCGGCATGCCACCTGATCCCCCCAGAAGGCCGCAGGCCCCGAGCACCGCAAAACCCGCCTCCGGCCGGCTGGCCAGAGGATCGACGCAGTAGCCTTCGGGCCCGGCGACCCTGACCGATCCATCATAAAGCGCGAGACTGCGCGTGCCGCCGCCCGGCAGGCCCGCTTCGCAGGCCGCGAGGCCCACGAGGACAACCGCAAGCGCGGTCAGACGCATGGTTTACTGGTCCATGTAGACGTGGCTTTCGCCCTTCGCACCCGGATGGGTGACCGCACCCCAGCGCGCCCCCCCGCACATCGCGGCGAATTTCCACACGGCGCCCGACGTGTACTGGGTCTTGCGCGGCCCCGGCCAGGCGGCCTTGCGCGCGGCCAGTTCGGCCTCGCTCAGGTCGACCGCGAGGATGCCCCGGATCGCATCGATGGTGATCATGTCGCCGTCGCGCAAAAGCGCGATCGGCCCGCCATGCGCGGCCTCGGGCCCGACATGGCCGACACAGAAGCCGCGCGTCGCGCCCGAAAAGCGCCCGTCGGTGATCAGCGCGACCTTCTTGCCCGCACCCTGGCCCGAAAGGGCCGCCGTGGTGGCCAGCATCTCGCGCATGCCGGGGCCGCCTGCGGGGCCTTCGTTGCGGATCACGATGACCTCGCCGGCCTTGTAGGCGCGCGCCTTGACGGCGGCAAAGGCCTCTTCCTCGGACTCGAACACCCGGGCCGGGCCGGTAAAGACCTGCTCCTCGGGCGTCATGCCGGCGACCTTCACGATGGCACCATCGGGGGCAAGGTTGCCCTTCAGCCCCACGACCCCGCCGGTCGCGGTGATCGGCGTGGCGACCGGATGGATGACGCGCCCGTCCGCCGCGCCGCGGATGGTGTCGAGTTCCTCGCCCAGCGTCCGGCCCGAGGCGGTCATGCAATCCTCGTGCAAAAGGCCGCGCTTCTGCAGCTCCTTCATCACCACGGGCACGCCGCCCACCTCGTACAGGTCCTTGGCGACATATTTCCCGCCGGGACGCAGATCGACGAAATAGGGCGTGTCCTTCATGATCTCGGCCACGTCGAACAGGTCGAAATCGATCCCGGCCTCGTTGGCGATGGCGGGCAGGTGCAGCGCGGCATTGGTCGACCCGCCCGTGCAGCCCACCACCCGCGCGGCATTCTCGAGCGCCTTGCGCGTGACGATGTCGCGGGCGCGGATGTTCTTCTCGATCAGCCGCATCACGGCCACGCCCGAGGCTTCGCAGAACTGGTCGCGCGATTCGTAGGGTGCGGGCGCGCCCGAGGAGTTGAGCAGGGCAAGCCCGATCGCCTCCGAAACGCAGGCCATGGTGTTGGCGGTATACTGCGCCCCGCAGGCCCCCGCCGAAGGACAGGCCACGCGTTCGAGGATGGCAAGCTCGGCATCCGAGAAATTGCCGGCCTGATGCTTGCCCACCGCCTCGAACACGTCCTGCACGGTCACGTCGCGGCCTTCGTAGCGGCCGGGCAGGATCGAGCCGCCATAGATGAAGACCGAGGGCACGTTGAGCCGGACCATCGCCATCATCATGCCCGGCAGCGACTTGTCGCACCCCGCCAGCCCGACGAGCGCATCATAGCAATGGCCGCGCATGGTCAGTTCGACCGTATCGGCAATGGCATCGCGGCTGGCGAGCGAGGAGCGCATCCCCTCGTGGCCCATGGCGATCCCGTCGGTCACGGTGATCGTGGTGAATTCGCGCGGCGTGCCGCCGCCCTTCTTGACCCCGTGCTTGACGACCTGGGCCTGGCGGTTCAGCGCGATGTTGCAGGGCGCCGCCTCGTTCCAGCAGGTGGCCACCCCGACCCAGGGCTGGTGGATCTCTTCCTCGGTGATGCCCATCGCATAGAAATAGCTGCGATGCGGCGCCCGGGCCGGGCCTTCGGTGACATGGCGGCTTGGCAGTTTCGACTTGTCGAAGCGCTGGCTGGGCACAGGCGTTCCTCCCGCTCGTGGTGATCCCGCGCAGGGATAATGGTCCGGCGGGAGAGGGGCAAGCGGTCACGCAGGCGATCAGGCTGGCGCCTTTCATCCGGGGCCGGGTTATGGCGCTCCTCACCCGGTGAGCAAGCAGTCATGGCCTTGTCGCCCGCTGACGCGCCGGGCACGCGCTCAGGCAGGCGGATCGGCGGCGCTTGAGGCCGAAGACCGCCTTGGCGTAGACTGCAGAGGAAGCGGTGAGGATCGGGTCCACATGCCCCCGGAGTGGAACAGTCTTTTGGGGCCGCGTGGGATATTGACCCTGGCGCTCCTCGTCATGGCAGTCGCGGGTCTTGGCGTAGCCGCGATTGTGCTGCGCGCGCCCCAGGTTTTCGTTCTGGCCAAGGAAGGCTTTCCCGGCGCGACCTGGCCCGCGGCGGGCGCCTATGCGACCGTCGAAGGCGCGGACCCCCTTGCCGATCCGCCCCCGGGGGCTGACCTGCCGTCAACGGCCCGCACCCGCTTCGAACAGGGCACAGGACGCGCACTTCTCGTCGATCAGGCGGGCGTGCTGCGGACAGAGGGTTACGGAGACGGCATCAACCGCGAGACGCGGCTGAACTCCTACTCCCTGGTCAAGAGCCTTGTCGGAGCCCTTGTCCTGCGCGCCCTCGCCGATGGCCGCATCGAAGGGCTCGACGTTTCCATGCGGCAGATCATCGGACCCGCAGCGCCTGACATCACGGTGGGCGAGGCGTTGACCATGACCAGCGGCCTTGTCATGGCGCCCGAGCCGCCCAAGACGGATGACACGATGCTGGACGATGCGGGCTTTTCGCCCCTCGGCCCGCTGGCGCGTATCCATTCCTACGGAGTCCAGGCGGTCATGCAGGACCTGCGCGTGGACAAGGACCTGCGCGGACGGTTCCACTACCAGAGCGCCAACACAGCCCTTCTCGGCCTCGTACTCGAGCGGGTCCATGGCCGGCCGCTGCCGGACCTCCTGTCCGCGCTGATCTGGAAGCCGGCAGGCGCCGCAGAGGCGTACTGGCGGCGCTATCCGGCAGGCGATGGGGTGTCTGCCTATTGTTGCCTCTATGCCCGTCCGCTCGACTGGGTCCGGGTCGGCCGGTTCCTGCTCGACAATGGCGCGCCCGGCTCGCCTTTCCTCCCCGAAGCCTTGTGGCGCGACTTCGTATTGCCCGAGCTTGACGCAGAGGCGCGCCGGCAGGGCGTCTATGGCGATCAGATCCGGCACGATGTGCTCGACCGCCCCGGCGAGCAGCTCGCGGGACCGTTTGCCTATTTCCTGGGCCACGGCGGCCAGGTCGTCTATCTGCTGCCTCGGCAGGATGCGGTCGTGGTCCGCTTCGGCGACCGGGTGCAGCTTCTCCATTCCACGCTCTACGAGCTGTTTCCGCCCCCCTGAGCGCCCCTGCCCCCGGGGCGCCGCACCGCGCCCCCTTGCAAGGGGGCGCAAAGGTGCAGGCGCGGCGGATGCTGTCCCGTGACGGCGGGCCCCGTCCCGGCTATCATGCGCCATGCCTGCGCTCTGCCGCGACTGCCTGACGACCTTCGATGCCGGGACACGCTGCCCGGCCTGCCGGTCGCCGCGCGTCACCGCGCATCCCGAACTGTTCGACCTTTCGATCGCGCACATGGATTGCGACGCCTTCTTTGCCAGCGTCGAAAAGCGCGACAATCCCGACCTGCGCGACCATCCGGTGATCGTGGGCGGCGGGCGGCGCGGTGTCGTGTCGACCGCCTGCTACCTCGCGCGGATCAAGGGCGTGCGCTCGGCCATGCCGATGTTCCAGGCGCTGAAACTCTGCCCCGAGGCGGTGGTGGTGCGGCCGCGCTTCCAGGCCTATGCCGAAGCCTCGCGCGCGATCCGGGCGATGATGGACGAACTGACGCCCGCTGTGCAGCCGCTCTCGCTCGACGAGGCGTTCATGGACCTCTCGGGCACGGCCCGGCTGCACGGCGCGCCGCCCGCGGTGATGCTCGCGCGGCTCACGCGGCGGATGCAGGCCGAGCTTGGGCTCACGGGGTCGGTCGGGCTCTCGCACAACAAGTTTCTGGCCAAGATCGCCTCGGACCTCGACAAGCCGCGCGGATTTTCGGTGATCGGACGGGCCGAGACGCTGGATTTCCTCGCCGACAAGCCGGTGCGCATGATCTGGGGCATCGGGCCGGCGGGGCAGGACGGGCTCGCGCGCGCCGGCATCCGGACCATCGCCGATCTGCGCCGCTGGGATCGCGCCGCGCTCATCGGCCGCTTCGGCCCGGGCAGCGACCGGCTCTGGCATCTGGCCCGCGGCGAAGATCACCGGGCCGTCGATGCGCGCGATCCGGTCAAGACGATCTCGGCCGAGACGACCTTCGAGGCCGACACCGCCGATCCCGGCATCCTTGACGGGCATCTCTGGCGGCTCGCCGAAAAGGTGGCGGCGCGGGCCAAGGCGCAGGACCTGGCCGGCCGGGTCGCGGTGCTCAAGCTCAAGCGCGCCGATCACCGCATCCTCACGCGGCGGATGACGCTCGACCAGCCGACGCAGCTGGCCGACCGGCTTTACCGCGTGGCGCGCGCGCTGCTCGACGCGCGTCCCGATCCGGGGCCCTTCCGGCTCGTGGGCGTGGGCCTGGCCGACCTTGGTCCCGCCGCAGCTGGCGAAGGGCCGGGCGATCTGCTCGACCCCGGGGCGGCGGCGCGGGAAAGGGCGGAACGCGCGACCGATGCGATCCGCGCCCGCTTCGGTCATGATGCGATCGTCAAGGGCCGCGCCCTGCGCTGAGGCGGGAGACCGGGGCTCCGCCCCCGCGGGCCTGCCACGGGGTCAGAGACCGGCGAGCGCTGCGACCATGGCCGGCGTCACCGTCGCGCGCGCCTCGGGCGGGGTTGCGACATGAAGCGC
>JBEIDZ010000039.1:0-11875 GCA_040383215.1 Paracoccaceae bacterium
CCCTGGTTCTGCAGCTCCGCCCCCATACGGAAGACGTTGTGATAGCTCCCGATCACCCAGATCGCGCCATGCGGTTTCAGGAGCCGCCGCGCCGCCGACAGCCAGTCGCGGGTGAAGCGGTCATAGGCCTCGAAGCTGGAGAACCGGTCCCAGTCGTCATCCACCGCCGCGACGCGCGAATTGTCCGGCCGGTGCAGTTCGCCCCGCAATTGCAGGTTATAGGGCGGATCGGCAAAGATCAGGTCCACCGACCCGGCCGGCAGGTCCCGCATCCGCGCGATGCAGTCGCCCGAGAGTATCGTGTCCAGCGGAAGCGCCCCGGCGCCCCCGGCCAAGCGTGTCGTCATGCTGCCCCGTCCCCGGCGGTTCACCCGCCGTTCTGCCTGCGGGCAAGATGAGTCAGCTGCGATTCGCTGTCAAAAACTTTATTGAATCAATGGCTTGCGTTTCCATCTTGATACAAGATGTTGTGGACGGGGGCGAAGGAGCGCCGATGATGTGGGGTGACCCCCCTTTCGATCATGGCGGCTTTGTGGCCTTTCGTGGGGTATCCTGCGTTCCGTTCCCAGCCGTAACCTGGGTGCTGTTGCGCCAAATCCACCATGATCCGGTCGCGCACGCATTTCGCCACGATCGAGGCCGCCGCGATGGAAAGGCAGAGCGCATCGCCCCGCACCACCGGCCTGGCGGGAAGGCCGAGCGCGGCGGGCAGCCGGTCGCCGTCGATCAGGACCAGCGCCGGCGCGACGGTCAGCCCCGCCACGGCGCGGCACATTGCGAGGTGGGACGCGCGCAGGATGTTCAGCGCGTCGATTTCGGCCACGCTGGCATGGCCGATGCCGACGACTGCGGTTGCCATGATGTCGGCCATCAGGCGGTTTCGCGCCGCTCTGGTGAGTGCCTTGCTGTCGTTCAGGCCGGCCGGAATGCGCAAGGGATCGAGGATCACGGCTGCTGCCGTCACCGGCCCGGCGAGCGGGCCGCGCCCGGCTTCGTCCACCCCCGCGACGGGGCCGGCCCCCTGCCGCAGGACAGCCTCTTCGCGGGTGAAATCGGGAAGGGTTCTTGCCATCCCTGCCTGATCGCAGAAGCGGCCTGATCACGCAAGATTCCGGACCTTGACGAAAGGCCGGGCCGGCCGGCGCCGGCCCCCGGGGGTCACGGAGAGAGGGGGGCGGGTGCGGGGGATGGCGCGGGAAACCCGGGGGGATTGAAAGAATCCCGTTCTTCTTGGGCCGTCATGGGGTTATTGCTGGGTGCAACGACCCCAGGAGCGGAGACCCCATGACCTTCAAGATCTGCATCATCGGCGCGGGCAGCGTCGGATTCACCCAGAAGCTCTGCCTCGACATTCTCAAGGTGCCCGAGTTCGAGGATATCGAGATCGCGCTGACCGACATCAACGCGCATAACCTTGACATGATCGCGCAGATCATCCGGCGGATCGTCGAGGTCAACAACCTGCCCACCCGTGTGACCACGACGACCAACCGCCGGCAGGCGCTGGACGGCGCGCGCTATGTGATGTGCTGCGTGCGGATCGGCGGGCTCGAGGCTTTTGCCGACGATATCCGCATTCCGCTGCGCTATGGCGTGGACCAGTGCGTGGGCGACACGATCTGTGCGGGCGGCATCCTTTACGGCCAGCGCGGCATCCCGGCGATGCTGGAATTCTGCAAGGATATCCGCGAGGTGGCGGAGCCTGGCGCGCTGCTGCTGAACTATGCCAACCCGATGGCGATGATGACCTGGGCCTGCATCGACCACGGGAAGGTCAATACGGTCGGCCTTTGCCACGGGGTGCAGAACGGGCACCGGCAGATCGCGCGGGCGCTGGGCCTGCCGATGGAGGAGGTCGATATCATCTGTTCCGGGATCAACCACCAGACCTGGTACATCGACATCCGCCACAAGGGGCGCCGGATCGGCAAGGAGGAACTGCTGGCTGCCTTCGAGGCGCATCCGGTCTTTTCGCGGCAGGAGAAGGTCCGCATCGACGTGCTGCGCCGCTTTGGCGTCTATTCGACCGAAAGCAACGGGCATCTGTCGGAATACCTGCCCTGGTACCGCAAGCGGCCGGAAGAGATCCTCGACTGGATTTCGACCGACGAGTGGATCCATGGCGAGACGGGGGGCTACCTGCGCTATTCGACCGAGAACCGGAACTGGTTCGAGACGGATTTCCCGCAGTTCCTCGAGACCGCAGGCAAGCCCCTGTCCGAGCATGAGCGGACTGACGAGCATGCGTCGCATATCCTCGAGGCGCTGGAGACGGGGTGCGTCTATCGCGGGCATTTCAACGTGAAGAACGGGGGGGTGATCCGGAACTTGCCCGCGGATTGCATCATCGAATCGCCCGGTTTCGTGGACCGGTTCGGGATCAACATGGTCGAAGGGATCGAGCTGCCGATGGGCGCGGCGGCGACCTGTCAGGCGAGCGTGAACGTGCAGCGGATGAGCGTGCAGGCGGCGGTGACGGGGGATGTCGAGCTGCTGAAGCTTGCCGTGCTGCACGACCCGCTGGTGGGCGCGATCTGCACGCCCGAGGAGGTCTGGCAGATGGTGGATGAGATGCTGGTCGCGCAGGCGGCCTGGCTGCCGCAATATGCTGAGGCCATTCCGGCTGCGCGGGAGCGGCTGAAGAACCCCAGGGTCAGGACCCGCGACTGGGAGGGCGCGGCGCGGCTCAAGGTCCGCTCGGTCGAGGACCTGCGGGCAGCAAAGAGCACGAAGGCAAGCGAAGGGCATGGGCTGGGCACACGGATCACCGGCTGATGCGGTATCGCGTCGGTATCACGTCGGTGGGGGCCGCAGCGATGTGACGGAAGCGAAGGGGGGCGCTGCCCCCCGCCGCCTGCGGCGGCCCCCCGGGAGAGATGGGGACATCGAATGGGGGGGCCGGGCCGCGGGCGGCAGGAGCGGGGCCGGGCGGTCAGTCAATCCGGCCGGGGGAGATGCGCAGCGCGCGCAGCGCGTTGAGGACCACGGCGAGGTCGATCGCCTCCTGCAGGATCGCGCCCTGGATCGGGGTGAGGTAGCCAAGCGCGGCGGCGACCATGCCGATGACCGAGAGGCCGAGGCCCACGGCCACGCTTTGCAGCGCGATGGCGCGCGCGCCCCGGGCGATGCGGATGCCGGGCAGCAGCCGGTCGAGCCGGTCGACAAGCAGGACGACGTCCGCCGCCTCGGCGCTGGCGGCCGCACCGCGGGCGCCCATGGCGACGCCGAGATCGGCCGCGGCAAGGGCAGGGGCGTCGTTGACACCATCGCCCACCATCGCGACGGGGCCGTTCTTGCGTTCGGAGAGTACGAGCAGGACCTTGCGGTCGGGCGTGAGGTCGGCATGGACGGCGTCGAGCGGCAGGTCGCGGGTGATCGCGCGGGCAACCTCGGCGCGGTCGCCGGTGGCGAGCAGGATGCGGGTGAGGCCGAGGTCGCGCGCTTCGGCCAGGAAGGCGGCGGTCCCGGGGCGCAATCCGTCGGCGAATGTCAGCGTTGCGGCCAGGCGGCCGTCGACGGCGATGGCGACGGCAACCTCGCCGGGATTGTGCGGCTCGGCGGATGCCGGCAGGCCGAGGATGCGGTGGACGAAGGCCGGGCCGCCGACGGCGACGCTGTGGCCTTCGACCGTGCCGGTCAGCCCTTCGCCGGGCGATTCGTTCACATCGGCGGGAATGGCCAGGCGCCGGCCGTCGGCGGCGGCGACGAGGGCGGCGGCGATGGGATGGCGCGAGGTCTGGTCGAGGCTCGCGGCGAGATAGAGCGCCCGGTCGGGGTCGATCCCGGCGCCGGGGGCGGCCTCGGTCGCGACGAGCATGGGGCGGCCTTCGGTCAGGGTGCCGGTCTTGTCGAGGATCAGGCTCTGGATGCGGGCCATCGCCTCGAGCGCGCGGCCGCCCTTGACGAGGACGCCGAAGCGGGCCGCGCGGGAGAGGCCGGCGACGAGTGCCACGGGCACGGCGAGGATGAGCGGGCAAGGGGTGGCGACGACGAGCACGGCCACGGCGCGGACGGGATCGCCGGTCGCCCACCAGGCCGCGCCAGCGAGCGCGAGGGTGACGGCGAGGAAGGCGAGCGACCAGCGGTCGGCGAGGCGCGTCATTGGTGCGCGGGCCTGCTGGGCGGTGGTGACGAGGCGGACGATGCCGGCATAGGTGCTGTCGGCGGCGGGCCGGGTGGCGACGAGGTCGAAGGGGGGGCCGGCATTGAGCGCCCCGCTCATCGCAGCGCTGCCGGGGTCGTGCGTTTGCGGCAGGGATTCGCCGGTGAGGGCGGAGAGGTCGAGCAGGGCGGGCCGCGGGCCGACCGTGCCGTCGACGGGCAGGACGTCGCCCTGGCGGATGAGCAGGCGGTCACCGGGGAGGATGGTCTCGATCGGGACTTCGGTCAGGGTGCCGTCGTCGTGGCGCAGCGCGCTTTGCGGCTGGCGGGCGAGCAGGGCGCGCATCTCGGCCCCGGCGCGGCGTTCGGCGAAGGCTTCGAGGAAGGTTCCGCCGGCATACATGAGCGCCACGACATTGGCGGCGGCGGCTTCGCCGGTCAGGAGCGCGGCCGACATCGACAGTGCGGCGACGATGTCGAGCCCGATGTCGCCGGCGCGCAGCGAGCGCAGGATCTCGAAGAGGAGGGCGGCGAGGACGGGGAGGGTGGCCAGCGTCCAGGTGCGGGTGGCGGCGAGGGGGCGGTCGGTCAGCAGGAGTGCGAGGCCGAGCACGAGGCCGGCTGCGGCGATGGCAAGGATGGCGCTGTTGCGCTGGCGCATGGCAGGGGGCATCCGGCGGCTCTCCCGGGACGGGGCAGCCGGTGCAAGGCCTAGGCTCTGGCCGGCGGGCTGTCCAGATGCACCGACCGGGGGACAGCGCCGCTCGCGCGGGCGCGGCCGTGAAATTTACCGTTTGATAAAAATTCCGGTTGTGGCAGTCTGCGCGCCAGGGGACCATGCCTTTGCCGAGGGAGCCAGCCATGCCGACACCGATGACGCCGGGGATCGTCCCGGGGCGCCTGTCCGCCGAGGAGATCGCCGCGAATTTCGCCGACCTGCATGCGCCGCTGGACCGGCACGAGGCAGCGGTGGCGGCGGATCGCTGTTATTTCTGCCATGATGCGCCCTGCGTGACGGCCTGTCCGACGGGAATCGACATCCCGCTGTTCATCCGGCAGATCGCGACCGGCACGCCCGAGGCGGCTGCGCGGACGATCTTTGACAGCAATATCCTGGGCGGCATGTGCGCGCGGGTCTGCCCGACCGAGAACCTCTGCGAAGGCGCCTGCGTGCGCGAGGCGGCGGAGGGCAAGCCGGTCGAGATCGGGCGGTTGCAGCGGCATGCGACGGATGCGCTGATGGCGCGACAGGGACACCCCTATGCGCGCGCCGCGGCGACGGGCAAGCGGGTCGCGGTCGTGGGCGCGGGGCCGGCGGGGCTGGCCTGTGCGCACCGGCTGGCGATGAAGGGGCATGAGGTCACGCTTTATGAGGCAAAGGCCAAGCCCGGGGGGCTGAACGAGTTTGGGATCGCGGCCTACAAGGCGGTGGACGGGTTTGCGCAGAAGGAGGTCGACTGGCTGCTGGGCATCGGCGGGATCACGGTCGTGACCGGCAAGGCGCTGGGCGCGGGGCTGACGCTTGATGCGCTGCGGGCGGAGTATGACGCGGTGTTTCTGGGCGTCGGCCTCGGCGGGGTGAATGCCCTGCGGGTGCCGGGCGAGGAGAAGGCGGGCGTGGGCGTGGCGGTCGACATGATCGCGGCGCTGCGGCAGGCGGAGGACCCCGCCGCGCTGCCGGTCGGGCGCAATGTCGTGGTGATCGGCGGGGGTATGACGGCGGTGGATGCGGCCGTGCAGTCGCGCCTCCTGGGCGCCGACAGCGTGACCATCGCCTACCGCCGCGGGCGCGAGAAGATGAGCGCCTCGGTCTTTGAGCAGGACCTCGCCGCCTCCAAAGGGGTGCGCATCTTGCACAACGTGATGCCGGTTGCGGTGCATGGCAACGGCGCGGCGGCGGAGGTGGAGTTCGAATACACCGCCGAGGGGGCCGGGGGCCTGCGCGGCACGGGCGAGCGGTTCCGGCTGGCCGCCGATCAGGTGCTGGCCGCGATCGGGCAGACGCTGGCCACGGATGTGGGGCTGAGGATCGAGGGCGGCAAGATCGCGGTCACGGGGGCGGGCCGGACGAGCCTGCCGGGCGTCTGGGCCGGAGGGGATTGTGCGACGGGCGGGGATGACCTGACGGTGACGGCGGTCGCGGAAGGGCGCGACGCGGCCGAGGACATCCATGCGGCGCTGATGGGGTGAGGTCCGGCCGGATCGGCCGGGGATGATGGCAATCATGGTGGGTTGCACCCACCCTACGAGGGATCGAGATGGCAAACCTTCAGTCGGACTTCATCGGGATCAGGTCGCCCAATCCGTTCTGGCTCGCCTCGGCGCCGCCGACGGACAAGGAATACAATGTCCGCCGCGCCTATGAGGCGGGCTGGGGCGGGGTCGTCTGGAAGACGCTGGGCGAGGACGGGCCGCCGATCGTGAACGTGAACGGGCCGCGTTATGGCGTGGTCCATGGCGCGGACCGCCGGGTGCTTGGGATCAACAACATCGAGTTGATCACGGACCGGCCGCTTGAGGTGAACCTGCGCGAGATCAAGACGGTCAAGCGCGACTATCCCGACCGGGCGATGGTCGTGTCGCTGATGGTGCCTTGCGTCGAGGAGGCGTGGAAGGCGATCCTGAAGCGTGTCGAGGAGACCGAATGCGACGGAGTCGAGCTGAACTTCGGCTGTCCGCACGGGATGAGCGAGCGCGGCATGGGGTCTGCCGTGGGGCAGGTGCCGGAATACATCGAGATGGTGACGCGCTGGGTGAAGCAGAATTCGCGCCTGCCCTGCATCGTCAAGCTGACCCCGAACATCACCGATATCCGCAAGCCCGCCGAGGCGGCCAAGCGTGGCGGCGCGGATGCAGTGAGCCTGATCAACACGGTGAGTTCGATCACGAGCGTGAACCTTGACACCTTCAGCCCCGAGCCTTCGATCGACGGGAAGGGGGCGCATGGCGGCTATTGCGGGCCGGCGGTCAAACCCATCGCGCTGAACATGGTGGCCGAGATCGCCCGCAGCGCCGAGACGGCGGGGCTGCCGATCAGCGGCATCGGCGGGGTGACGACATGGCGCGATGCGGCCGAGTTCATGGCGTTGGGCGCGGGCAATGTGCAGGTCTGCACGGCGGCGATGACCTATGGCTTCAGGATCGTGCAGGAGATGATCTCGGGCCTGTCGCAGTACATGGACGAGAAGGGCTTTACCGATGTGCGTCAGATCGTGGGCCGCGCGGTGCCCAATGTCACCGACTGGCAGTATCTGAACCTGAATTATGTCACCAAGGCGCGGATCGACCAGGAGGCCTGCATCAAGTGCGGGCGCTGCTATGCCGCCTGCGAGGACACGAGCCATCAGGCGATCTGGATGCATCCGGGGCGCGTCTTCGAGATCAACGACGCGGAATGCGTGGCCTGCAACCTGTGCGTGGATGTCTGCCCGGTCGAGGACTGCATCACCATGGTCGAACTGCCGAAAGGCGCGGTCGATGCGCGCACGGGGCGGACGGTCGGGGATTACGCGAACTGGACCACGCATCCGAACAACCCGATGGCGCGGGCGGCGGAGTGAGCGGGCCCGGATTCAGATCGCGAGCTGCTGGCCGAGTTCGACGACGCGGTTGACGGGCAGGCGGTAGAAGTCGGTCGCGGCCGAGGCCGAGCGGGAGAGGCTGATGAAGAGCCGTTCCTGCCAGCGGGGCAGGCCTTCGGTCGGGGATGGGCGGAAGGTCCGGCGGTTGAGGAAGTAGGAGGCGGCCATCGGGTCGAACCTCTGCCCTTCGCGACGGGCGAGCGTGAGCGCGCGGGGGACGTTCGGTTCGTCCATGTAGCCGAAGGTGATGCCGACACGGGTGAAACGGTCGTCGAGCCTGTCGATGGCGAGCCGGTCGGCATCGGGGACGTAGGGCACGGGGGCGACCGAGACGGTCACGATCAGGTTCAGCCGGTGCAGCACGTGGTTGTGCTTGAGGTTGTGCATGAGCGCGGTCGGCGCGACATCGGGTTCGGCGGTGAGGAAGACGGCGGTGCCGGGGGCTTCGGCAAGGTGCCGGCTTTTGGCGAGCATGCCGGCGAGCGAGCCGATGGGCATCGCGCCCGAGCGGGATTTCTGCTGCACATAGGCGGTGCCGCTGATCCAGGTGCGGATCAGGATGCCGATCAGGGCGGCGAAGAGGAGCGGCAGCCAGCCGCCGTCGGCCACCTTGAGGAGGTTGGCGATGAGAAACGTGCCTTCGACCACCAGAAGCGGGCCGGCGACGGCGATCACGAGCCAGAGCGGCCAGGACCAGAGGCGGCGGAAGACCACTGCGCCGATCAGCGTGGTGATGACCATGTCACCGGTGACGGCGATGCCATAGGCGCTGGCGAGCGCCGTGGAGGAGCCGAAGGTCACGACGAGGAAGATGACGCCGCAGAAGAGCATCAGGTTGACCTGGGGCATGAAGATCTGCCCGATCTGGCGCGCCGAGGTGTGGCGCACCTCGAGCCGGGGGAGAAGGCCGAGCTGTACGGCCTGGCGCGCGATCGAGAAGGCGCCCGAGATGACGGCCTGGCTTGCGATCACGGTGGCGACCGTGGCGAGCAGCACGAGCGGCAGAAGCGCCCAGTCCGGGGCGAGCAGGAAGAAGGGGTTGCTGATCGCGCGGTGGTCGGCGATGACGAGGCCGCCCTGGCCGAGATAGCTGAGCGCGAGGGCGGGGAAGACGATCACGTTCCAGGCGATGCGGATCGGGATGCGGCCGAAATGGCCCATGTCGGCATAGAGCGCCTCGGCCCCGGTGACGGCGAGGAAGACCGAGCCCATGACGGCGAGCGCGCCGAAGCCCTGTTGCCAGAGAAAGCCCAGCGCATGGGCGGGGTTCAGGGCCGCAAGGATGCCGGGATGGTCGGCGATGTGCAGCGCGCCGAGCAGGCCCATGATGATGAACCAGACGAGCGTGACCGGGCCGAACCAGCGCGAGACCGCGTCGGTGCCGCGGCGCTGGATCCAGAAGAGGCCGACGATCACGGCCAGCGCGATGGGGACCACGAAGCCGTCGAAGGCGGGGGTGACCAGCGTCAGACCCTCGACTGCGGCGAGGACCGAGATTGCCGGGGTGATGATCGCGTCGCCGAAGAAGAGCGCGGTGCCGGCGATGCCGAGGAGCAAGAGGAGGTCGGGCCGCCGCCCCAGCGCGCGCTGGGCGAGGGCGAGGAGCGAGAGGGTGCCGCCTTCGCCGTTGTTGTCGGCGCGCATGATCAGGATCACGTATTTCAGCGTGACGATGATGAAGAGCGTCCAGAGCAGGAGCGAGACGATGCCGGTGATTTCGTCGTCGGTGATGCCGCCTGCGGCGGCCGCGGCCAGCGATTCGCGCATCGCATAGAGCGGGCTGGTCCCGATGTCGCCGAAGACGACGCCGACCGAGCCCAGGATCAGGAGCCAGAGGGAGCGGTCGTGATGGGTCGGCGTTGCGGGGGAATGGGCCTCGGGCAAGGCGTCCGGCGCGGAGAACGGCATGGATGTGGTCCGGTGGTCAGGGCCGCCTCATAGGCCCCTTGCGGGCCTTTGCCAAGCATCATCGGGGCCCCGGCGATGCAAGGCCGTGTTGCGCCTGTGGCGACCTTGGCTGCTTCGCGGGCGCCCGGCGGCGCGGTCAGAAGAAGCCGCGGGGGATCAGGCGGTGGTCGTAGGCGTCGCGTTCGAGGTCTTCGCGGAAGTCGGGATGGGCGAGACCGATCAGGGCGCGGGCGCGTTCGGGGACGGATTTGCCCTTGAGGTTGGCGATCCCGTATTCGGTCACGACATACATGACGTCGGTGCGCGGGGTCGTGACGATGTTGCCGCGGGTGAGCGAGAGCACGATGCGCGAGCGGCGTTCGCCCTTCTTGTCATAGGTCGAGGCGAGGCAGATGAAGCTTTTGCCGCCGCGCGAGGCATAGGCGGCGCGGACGAACTGGAGCTGGCCGCCGGTGCCGGAGATGTGGCGGTGGCCGTCGGATTCGGAGGCGGCCTGGCCCTGAAGGTCGATCTGGGTGGTGTTGTTGATCGAGGTCAGGCGGTCGTTGCGCATCGCGCTGTGGGGCAGGTTGGTCACGTCGACAGGTTCGCAGAGGAAATCGGGGTTGCCGTCGATCATGTCATAGAGTGCGCGGCTGCCGAGGCTGAAGCTGTAGACGATCTTGCCGGGGTGGAGCTGCTTGCGCGCCCCGCTGATCCGGCCGGCCTGGTAGAGCGCGCCGATGCCGTCGGTCAGCATTTCGGAATGGATGCCGAGATCGGGGATCGTGGCCTCGGTCAGGAGCGCACAGACGGCATTCGGCATGCCGCCGATGCCGATCTGGAGGCAGGCGCCGTCCTCGATCTCGGGCAGGATGTGGCGGGCAACGGCGCGGTCGACATCGGTGGGGGGCGGGTTGGGCAGTTCGGGGAGCGGCTGGTCGTCGCCGTCGATCAGCCAGTCGATTTCGGAGAGGTGCACGGCGTTGTCGGTGCCGTGGCAAAGCGGCACGGCGGCGGAGGTTTCGACGATCAGGCAGCGTGCACGTTCGACAAGCGCGCGGTGCCAGAGGTTCGCCGGGCCGAAACTGCAAAAGCCCCTTGCATCGGGGGGGCGGCATTTCAGGATGACGATGTCGGGCGGGTCGATGAAGCGGCGGTAGTAGTCGGGCACCTCGCCGAGGTTCACCGGCAGGTAGGAGGCGAGCCCGGCATCGTGCTTGCGTCGTTCGTAGCCGGAGAAATGCGAGCTGACCCAGAAGAAGTGGCGCTGGTCGGGGTCCTGGTCGATCACCGCGCGGGGGCGGGTGGGGAGGCCGGCGCGGATGCGGACACCGGAGAGGTCGGCGCGGCGGGCGGCGAGCGCCTGGTCGAAGACGTCGGGCTGGGCGAGGCCCGCGCCGTAATCGAGCCACATGCCGGAGCGGACGAGGGCGGCGGCCTGGTCGGCGGAGATGCGCCGGGCGGGGGCGGCGGACTGGCGCATGGGTGCCCTCGGGGATTGCGTCTGCCGCGCAGTCTAGGCGCTCGGACGGGCGGGCTGTCAAGGCGGCGGGCTCTGCGGCAGGGCGGCTGGCCCCTGCGTGGGCGTGCTCCCCGGGTGTGTTTGGCCGGCAAGGACGGGGGGAGGGAGGCGGGTGGCGGCGGGGGTGGTGGCCCGAGGTGGCGCGGAGGGGGACGGGAGGTGGCGGTGGGTGCGGGGCGGGGTTTGCCACCGCCCCGATCCGGGTTTCGGCGGCGCGCCACGGCGGCGTGAGGGGCAAATGCGGCGAATCAGGGGTTAACGCGTTGATTCCGTTTGAAATCGGCTTTCGGTATCACGTCGGTATCACGTCGGTATTGCGTCGGTGCGAAACGCCGGTTTCGCCGCCGGAGGGGGTCGTGACAGCACCGTGCGGTGGGTGTTGCGGGGAGGCGGCAGGGGTGCCGCCGGCGGAGAGGGGGGCGGCGGTGGCGCGTCGGGACCCGGGGCGGGGTGATGAGCGCGGGCGGGGGCCGGGGCGCAGGCCCAGCCGCTGGCCACCTCGGGGCTTGCATGGGTCAGCCTGTCGAAACGAAGCGCGAGAAGCGTTCAACTCAAGCTTTGGAGGGTGCAGCGCAGTTCAGCCTTTATTCAGGAAGTCAACGTGGTCTTGCCAGACCGGGCGATAGCCCAACGATAGAAGACTCCTCCAGCATAATTCGCGATCCAGACAGCGGGTATGCCGGGGACCGCTGCCACAAGAGAGAAAGACAATAACTCCAAAAGGAGATGTTTATATGACTCAACCGATTGCCCATCGACAAAGACATTATAGACAAAAGAA
>JBEIDZ010000040.1:0-11666 GCA_040383215.1 Paracoccaceae bacterium
ACCTGATGCGCGAACTGCGCAAGCTGTGCGACGAGATCGGCGCGGTCTTCATCGCCGACTAGGTGCAGACGGGCTTTGCCCGGACCGGCAAGCTGTTTGCGATGGAACATTACGACGTCGTCGCTGACATCACCTGCATGGCCAAGGGGCTGGCCGGCGGTTTGCCGCTTGCTGCCGTGACCGGCCGCGCCTCGATCGTCGATGCGGCGCATCCGGGCGGCTTGGGCGGAACCTATGGCGGCAATCCGCTGGGGATCGCCGCCGCCCATGCCGTGCTTGACGTGATCGAGGAGGAGGGGCTTTGCGCGCGAGCCAATGCGCTTGGCTCACGTCTACGCCAGCGGCTCGAGGGGCTGCGCGACAGCACACCGCAGATCGCCGATATCCGCGGCCCGGGCTTCATGGTGGCGATCGAGTTCAACCTGCCCGGAACGCATGTGCCGGACGCGGATTTCACCAATCGCGTCAAGGCCGAGGCGCTGAAGCGGGGCCTGATCCTGCTGACCTGCGGGGTCTATGCCAACGTGATCCGCTTCCTTGCCCCGATCACGATTCCGGACGAGGTCTTTGCCGAGGCGATGGACATCCTCGAACAATCGGTCGCCGCCGCAGGAACCTGACCTGCGCGGCCGGCATCAGCCTGTGCCAGGCCCGCGCGGCAGGGCGCTCAGGAGTTCGGTGCCAAGGCAGTCGGGCGTCCAGGGCGCCGTGGACTGGGCAAAGAAAGGAGTTTCGGGCGGGACGCCCGATTGCACGATCCAGACCCCATCAAGACAGAAGTCTTGCGCACGATCGCCGGCGTTGAAGCCAAAGCCGCCGGCGCCGCAGTCGGTCGCTGTGCCATCGGCGTTCCAGCCCTGGTCGAAGGGGCCCGGTACTTCGGAATTCGTCGGAAACCGCATCTCGCGCGGAAGATAGCGCAGGTACCAGGTGGTCGTATCAGTGCGGTCGGCCATGTCCCAGGTGCCGATCAGCGCGCCGTCGAAGTAGCCCGCGATCCTGAAGCGCGTCACCTCGGCCTCGGTGATCAAGTCGGCGGAGAGAAGCGCATCGGGAAACTCCATCGAGCCGGTCATCGTATAGCCGTTGCCGCCGACCCAGCAGATGTAGACCATCGCGGCATCGGCCGTGGTGGCCCAGAGCATCGCGGCGGCCGTCAGGCAGCGCAGCATCAGACGTTTTCCCTCAGCACATGCCCGGCAAGGTAGAGCGAGCCGCAGATCAGGATACGGCTGCCGGGCGCGCGGTCGCGGATGGCGGCGATGGCCGGTGCCACGCCGGGGGCGGTGGTGGCGCTCAGCCCACAGGCGGTGGCGATGCGGGCGGTCTCCTCGGCCGGGATCGTGTTTTTCTCTCCGGGGATTGAGACGGCGGTCAGGGTCGTTGCCACCCCGGCAAGGTGGCGCATGAAGCCCGCGATGTCCTTGGTGTTGAGCATGCCGCAGATGAGATGGACAGGCCGGTCACCGCGTTCGCGCAGCGTCTGGGCGATCATGGCGCCGGCGGCGGGGTTATGCCCCCCGTCCAGCCAAAGCTCGCAGGGGGCGGCAAGGCGAGCAAGGGCGCCGTCGCGCAGGCGCTGCATCCGCGCGGGCCATTCAGCGCGGGTGACAGCGCCGGCAAAGGCGGCCTCGGGAGCCCCGAGGACACGCAGCGCGGCAAGCGCGGTGCCGGCATTCATGATCTGGTGGGGGCCGAGCAGGTTCGGCAGCGGCAGGTCGAGCAGTCCGTTCTCGTCCTGATAGACGAGGCGGCCGCGCTCTGTCCCGACGTTCCAGTGCTGGCCATGGGAAAACAGGGGCGCACCGGTGCGGGCGGCGCGGGCTTCGATCACGGCGGTGGCCTCGGGGTGCTGGGGGGCCGTGACGCAGGTCACCCCGCGTTTCATGATCCCCGCTTTTTCGCCAGCGATAAGCGCGATCGTGTCGCCAAGAAAGGCCTGATGGTCGAGATCGACAGGGGTGATCACGGTGACGGCCGGGCGGTCGACCACATTCGTCGCATCGAGCCGGCCGCCGAGGCCGACTTCGAGCAGTGTCCAGTCGGCGGGGGTTTCGGCCATGGCCAACAGGGCGGCGCAGGTCGTGATCTCGAAATAGGTGATGGGATCGGTGCCGTTCGCCGCCATCGCGCGGTCGAGCACCTCGGTCAGGTGGTCCTCGGTGATGAGCGTCCCTGCAAGGCGGATCCGTTCGTGGAAGCGCGCGAGATGCGGTGAGGTATAGACATGGCACCGCGCGCCCGTCGTTTCGAGCCCGGCACGGATCATCGCGACTGTCGACCCCTTGCCGTTCGTCCCTGCGACATGGACGACAGGCGGAAGGCGCCTTTCGGGATGGTCGAGGGCTGCGAGCAGGCGGTGGACGCGGTCGAGTGTCAGGTCGATGACCTTGGGATGCAGCGTCATCATCCGTTCGAGGATGACGTCCGAGCCGTGGGCGGTCATGTCTTTGCGGCAGGCTTTGCGGCTTTTGGCTGCTCTGCCGCTTTCCGCGTGGACTCGGCGGGCGCGGCCACGGGCTGCTCAGGCGGAGGGAGGGCGGGTGCCGGCGCTTCCCCCTTTGCAGCAGGAGGTTCGCGCAAGAGCATCCGCAGGATCGCGACGAGTTCGTCCTTCAGCTTGCCCCGCGGGGTCACACGGTCAAGCATGCCGTGGTCGAGAAGATATTCCGCCCGCTGGAAACCTTCTGGCAGCTTTTCCCGGATGGTCTGTTCGATCACCCGAGGACCCGCGAAGCAGATGAGGGCATTTGGCTCGGCGATCTGGACGTCGCCGAGCATCGCATAGGAAGCCGTCACCCCGCCGGTCGTGGGGTGGGTCAGCACGACGATGTAGGGCAGGCCCTGCTCCTTCAGCATTTGCAACGCGACAGTCGTGCGCGGCATCTGCATCAGGCTCAGGATTCCCTCCTGCATCCGCGCCCCGCCGGCAGCCGAAAACAGCACGAGCGGTCGCTTGAGTTCGATGGCGCGTTCGGAGGCAGCAACGATTGCATTGCCGACATACATCCCCATTGACCCAGCCATGAAAGAAAAATCCTGGGCTGCCGCGACGATGGGCGTTCCGCCGACCTCGCCCTCGGCCACCAGCATCGCTTCCTTCTCTCCGGTCGAGGTGCGGGCCTCCTTCAGCCGGTCGGGATATTTCTTGGTATCGCGGAACTTCAGCGGGTCGACGATAGGCTCGGGAACCTTCACTTCGGCAAAGTTGCCGCCGTCAAAGAGTGCGGCAAAACGGGCGCTCGGCCTGATGGCCATGTGGTGGCCGCAGTTGGTGCAAACCTGGAGGTTGTCGGCAAGTTCGCGGTGAAACAGCATCGTCCCGCATTCCTCGCACTTGCTCCAGAGGTTCTCGGGCACCTCGCGACGGGAGAAGATCGAGTTGATCCGCGGCCGGACGTAGTTGGTGATCCAGTTCATCGCGCATCCGTCTCCTTGCCTCGCGGCCTTCCGACGTGGGAGATATGCCGCAGGGCGCCGGAATGCAATTCCGGCTGAGGAGAGGCGCGGGCCCGGGGGTGCGATGGCGGATTTCCATGGAGCCAAGGCCGCGATCCTGATCGGAGAGCGGCTCCTCACGCTCTTGCGCGACGATGTTCCCCAAATCGACTGGCCGGGTTGGTGGGACCTGCCCGGGGGCGGACGCGAGGGAGAGGAGCTGCCGGAAGAGACGATTCTGCGCGAGATCAGCGAGGAGGTCGGCCTGACGCTCAGCCCCGCATCGCTCGGCTGGAGGCGGCCGTTTCCCTCGACAACGAAGGCCGGCAGCGTGAGTTGGTTCTTCGTCATCGAACTTGCTGCGGAGGTGGAGGCAGAGATCGTGCTCGGCGACGAGGGGCAGGGCTGGCGGCTTGTCGAACCGGGGTCATTCCTTGAAGATCACCAGGCCATCCCATATCTCAAAGACCGGCTGCGTGTCTGGCTAGCGGAGCGCGAGGGGCCATCGGGGCCGGGATAAAGGACAAGGGTCAGGGAACGGCACTGATGGACATCATCGATACTCTCCGGGCGTTGGGTGGCGGCAACATCCTTCTCATCCTCTTTGCGCTTTTCATCATCATCTCGCTTTTCAGGGGGATCAGGATCGTTCCGCAGTCTGAAAAGCATGTTGTGGAGCGCTTCGGCCGGTTACGGTCGGTTCTGGGGCCGGGGTTCAACCCGATCGTGCCCTTCCTCGACAAGGTTGCGCACAGGATCTCGATTCTCGAGCGGCAGTTGCCGAACATGCGTCAGGATGCGATCACATCGGACAACGTGCTCGTTTCGGTGGAGACGAGCGTGTTCTACAGGATCATCGAGCCCGAGAAGACGGTCTATCGGATCCGGGATGTGGACGGCGCGATTTCCACCACGGTCGCGGGGATCGTGCGCTCCGAGATCGGGCGTATGGAACTTGACCAGGTGCAGGCGAACCGTGCAACGCTGATCGACGCAGTGCGCCAGCAGGTCGCTGATCAGGTCGACGACTGGGGGATCGAGGTGACGCGGGCGGAAATCCTCGACGTCAACCTTGACGAGGCAACGCGGGCCGCGATGCTCCAGCAGCTCAACGCCGAACGTGCCCGCCGCGCGCTCGTGACCGAGGCCGAGGGCAAGCGCCGCGCGGTCGAACTCCAGGCCGACGCCGACCTCTATGCCGCCGAGCAGGAGGCCAAGGCGCGGCGGGTGCTGGCCGACGCGGAGGCCTATGCGACAAAGGTCGTGGCGGGGGCGATTGCAGAGAACGGGCTCGAGGCGGCCCAATATCAGGTCGCTCTCAAGCAGGTCGAGGCGATGGCCAAAATCGCGAGCGGGGCCGGCAACCAGACGGTCGTGGTGCCCGCCTCGGCGCTCGATGCCTTTGCTGATGCCTTCAGGATGCTGAAGGGGCGCGGTTGATGGGAACGCTTCTTACCGAATGGTGGTTCTGGATTTCGGCGGCTGCCGTGCTCGGGATCGTAGAGGTTCTGGTGCCCGCCTTCGTCTTTCTTGGCTTTTCCGTCGGCGCGCTCGCCGTCGGGCTCTTGCTGGCCACTGGGCTCGTCAGCCTTTCCCCGGCGGGCAATATCGCGCTCTTCGCGGTACTTTCCTTCGTCGGCTATGCCGCCTTACGCGCCTTTCTGGGCCGGTCGCGCGGCGACATTCGGATCGTCGAAAAGGACATCAACGACAACTGACGTTCAAAGCCACTCCCGCAGGATCGCGAGCAGCGGCACATCGGCGGGCGGCATCGGCAGATCGCGCAGGTCCTGCACGCGGGCCCATTTCAGCGCCTGACCTTCGCGTGACACCGGATTGCCCTGCCAGCGCCGGCAGGCAAAGAGCGGCATGAGAAGGTGAAACTCCGGATAAGCGTGGCTCGCAAATGTCAGCGGCGCAAGACAGGATGCATGGGTGGAAATCCCAAGCTCCTCCTCCAGTTCCCGAATCAGTGCGGACTCTGGCGTCTCACCCGGCTCGATCTTACCGCCGGGGAATTCCCATAGCCCGGCCATGCTCTTGCCCTCGGGCCGCCGGGTGACCAGTACTCGACCGTCGGCATCAATCAGCGCGACGGCAGAGACAAGAACGACCTTTGTCACGAACGATAGTCGGCGTTGATGTCGATGTAGCCGTGGGTAAGGTCGCAGGTCCAGACGCGCGCCTTGCCCTTGCCCAGCCCAAGGTCCACGCCGATGACGATCTCCTGTTTTTTCATATAGGCGCTTGCCGCCTCTTCCGAATAATCCGGCACCCTCCATCCCTCGCGCGCCACCCAGATGTCCCCGAACCGGATCGAAAGGCGGTCACGGTCCGCCGTCGCACCCGACTTGCCCACGGCCATGACGATCCGTCCCCAGTTCGCATCTTCGCCGGCGATGGCCGTCTTGACCAGCGGGGAATTCGCGATGGCCAGCCCGACCTTGCGGGCATCCGCATCCGTCGTGGCACCTTCGACCTCGACGGTGACGAATTTCGTCGCCCCCTCGCCATCGCGCACGACCTGCAACGCCAAGTCGCGCATTACCTGTTCGAGCCCCGCTGCAAAGGCCGGATCGCCGGTCACGTCCACGCCCGAAGCCCCTGTGGCGGCAACCAGGAGCGTGTCCGAGGTCGAGGTGTCGCTGTCCACGGTGATGCAGTTTAAGGTCTGTTCGGTGATGTCCGAGACGAGTTCCTGCAGCGGACCATGGGCAATTGCGGCATCGGTAAAAATGTAGACCAGCATCGTGCCCATATCTGGCGCGATCATCCCCGAACCCTTGGCGATTCCAGAGATCCTGACCGCCCTTTGCCCTACCGTGATCTCGGTCGACGACCCCTTGGGGAAGGTGTCGGTCGTCATGATCGCCCGCGCTGCATCCTCCATCCCATCGGCCCTGAGTCCATCGCGCAGATCGGCGAGCCTTGCGGTAATGCGCTCCCATGGGAGGGGTTCGCCGATCACTCCGGTGGAGGACGTAAAGACCCGCGCCGCCGATATACCCAAGTTTTCTGCCGCAGCGTCACAGATGCGTTCAACTGCCTCTCGTCCTGCCCTTCCGGTGAAGGCATTTGAGTTTCCCGAATTGACGATGATCGCCGCGCCGCCTGTGGAGGAGCCGTCATTCTTGGCTTGGCAGTCGAGAACAGGGGCCGAACGGGTCGAGGACCGTGTGAATACGCCTGCGACCGCTGTTCCTTCGGCCAGTTCGGCCAGCATGACGTCAGTCCGGTTCTTGTAACGAACACCTGCTGCCACTGACGAAAACCTGACGCCCCCGATCACCGGAAGCACAGGAAAGCTTTTCGGGGCCAAGGGCGATACGGTCATCGTCGGTCAGTCCTCGAGAAGGTCGATGTTTGAGATCACTGCGGGATCGAATGCACCGGCTTCGGGCCGGACAATCGTCGCTGCCGCTTCCAGTTCGGCCAGACGTGCCTGGATTGCCTCGCCGCGGAGCTGGTCTTCGAGTTGGGGGCGCATTTCGTCCAGCGTCGCTGGCTCCTGTGGGCGCGTTTCGTTCAGCCGGACGACATGCCAGCCGAACTGAGACTGCACCGGCGGAGAAATCGTGCCGTTGCCACCACCCTCTGCCAAAACGACGACGGCCTGTTCGAAGTCCGGAACCATCATACCGGGGCCGAACCAGCCAAGTTCCCCGCCGCTGGCACCTGAACCCGTGTCGAGCGATACGTCCTGAGCAATGGCAGCGAAATCCTCGCCGCCTTCGATCCGTGCGATCACTGCCAGCGCCTCCTCCTCGGTGGCCACAAGAATGTGCGAGGCGTTGTATTCCGTCGAAGGTGCTGCGCCGGCGTAGGTTGAGTCGTAGGCGCTCTGCAGTGCTTCATCAGTCACGGCTTCGGTCGATATCTGGTTGACGACCTCACCGGCAAGCAACTGACGCCGAACGTTGAGAAGGGATAGCTCGACCCGTTTCGGCACGTCGGTCATTGTCTCGGCAAGCAGTTGCTGCTGGATCAGCTGGTCCATCACGCCCTGAAAAAGCACGTCAGGCGGAAGCTGGCGATATTCGGGCGGAAGCTGGGCGGCTGTCTGAATCATCTCCCCCAGCGTGATCCCGGTCCCGTTGACCGTCGCGACAACGGAGTCGAGGCTCGGCGCGTCCTGTGCGACGGACGGATGCGCCAAAGCGAAAAAGAGAAGGGCCGCACCGGAGCGGACAAGTTGATTCAGCATATCGCGTTCCCTTGATCAGGCGCTTCCCGGCGCCACGTTGACAGTCCCGAAGGCTCCCCTTACATCGCGGTCAGGCTGCGCGGGGGCCGCGCCTCGCGCTTTCTTTATGTCCCACGCGACTGGGCAGCAAGCAAGCTCATCGCGTTTTGATCGCTGGATGGCCAAGGATACGTCACATGTTGGGTTTGGGAACGTTCGCCAGGAAAGTCTTCGGCACGCCCAACGACCGCAAGATAAAGGCGACAAGGTCCCAAATCACGAAAATCAATGACCTTGAGGCCGAGTTCAGGGCGTTGTCCGATGAAGGGCTGATCGAAAGGACCCGTTCCATGCAGGAGCGGGTTCGAAATGGCGAGACACTTGACAGCATTCTGCCCGAAGCCTTTGCGAATTGCCGCGAGGCAGCGTGGCGTGCGCTGGGGCTTCGCGCATTCGATGTGCAGCTGATGGGCGGTATATTCCTTCATGAGGGAAACATCGCCGAGATGAAGACAGGCGAGGGCAAGACACTCGTCGCCACCTTTCCTGCGTATCTGAACGCTCTGACCGGCAAGGGTGTTCATATCGTCACCGTGAATGACTATCTGGCCCGCCGGGATGCGGAATGGATGGGAAAGGTCTTTGGTGCGCTAGGCATGAGCACAGGTGTCGTTGTGCCGCAGCAGCCGGAGACAGAGAAGAAGTCTGCGTATCTGGCCGACATCACGTACGCGACTAACAACGAACTGGGCTTCGATTATCTTAGAGACAACATGAAGTCCGAGCTGTCGCAGATGAACCAGCGCGGTCAGCATTACGCGATCGTCGACGAAGTCGACTCGATTCTTGTCGATGAGGCGCGCACGCCGCTGATTATTTCGGGGCCGTCGCAGGACAGGTCCTACCTGTACCAGTCTGTCGATTCGCTGATACCGCTGATCCAGCCCGAGCATTATACGCTCGACGAGAAGTCGCGGAATGTGACTTACACTGATGAGGGCAATGAGTTCATCGAGGCCGAATTGCGCAGGGTTGCCATACTGCCGGAGGGGCAGAATCTTTATGACCCTGAAAGCACTTCGATAGTCCACCATGTCAATCAGGGGCTCAGGGCCCACAAGTTGTTTCACAAGGATAAGGATTACATCGTCCGTGATAGCAACGTTGTTCTGATTGACGAGTTTACCGGCCGAATGATGATCGGTCGCAGGTTGTCTGACGGTCTGCACCAGGCCATCGAGGCCAAGGAAGGCGTCAAGATACAGCCAGAGAACGTCACACTCGCTTCAGTCACCTTCCAGAATTACTTCCGTCTTTACGAGAAACTGGCTGGCATGACCGGGACGGCGGCGACGGAGGCCGAGGAGTTCAAGCAGATTTACGGGCTTGGCGTGGTCGAAGTGCCCACCAACCGCCCTGTCATACGGATGGATGAGCACGATCAGGTCTATCGGACTTCTCGCGAAAAGTACGAGGCTATCGTTCGCACGATCCGAGATGCGCATGCGAAAGGGCAACCGATCCTTGTCGGAACGACATCGATCGAGAAGTCAGAATTCCTTTCGGGTTTACTTACAAAGGAAGGAGTTCCGCACAATGTTCTGAATGCCCGCCAGCATGCTCAGGAAGCGCAGATTGTGGCGGATGCCGGTAAGCTTGGCGCAGTCACGATTGCCACGAACATGGCCGGGCGCGGGACAGACATCAAACTTGGCGGGAACGTCGAAATGAAGGTGTTGGAGGCGCTTTCAGCCGATCCGGAGGCGCATCCGGACGAGGTCCGCGCCAGGATCGAGGCCGAGCACGCCGCCGAGGAAGCGAAGGTCAAGGAGGTCGGCGGACTGTTTGTGCTTGCCACGGAACGACACGAAAGCCGACGGATCGACAACCAGCTTCGCGGGCGTTCGGGTCGACAGGGTGACCCCGGGCGGTCGTCCTTCTATCTGTCGCTTGAGGATGACCTGATGCGCATCTTCGGCTCCGAGCGCCTTGACAACGTGCTCGGCAAGCTTGGGATGAAGGAGGGCGAGGCAATCGTCCATCCTTGGGTCAACAAGAGCCTCGAACGCGCTCAGGCCAAGGTCGAAGGGCGAAACTTTGATATTCGAAAGCAGCTTCTCAAGTTCGACGATGTGATGAACGAGCAACGCAAGGTGATCTTTGGCCAGCGGCGCGAGATCATGGAGGCATCGGATGTGCACGAGATTGTTTCGGACATGCGTCACCAGCTGATCGATGACCTCGTGGATCAGTCCATGCCGCCCCGGAGTTATCCGGACCAATGGAATGTCGATTTGCTGACCGATAATGTGCGGGCCAAGCTTGGGATCGATGTGCCGGTAAAGGACTGGGCTGCCGAGGAGGGGGTCGACGCGGACAGCATCCGAGAACGGTTGGTTGAAGCCTCTGACAAGGCCATGGACGAGAAGACTACCGCCTTCGGCGCTGACTCGATTCGCAACCTTGAAAAACAGCTTTTGTTGCAGACGATCGACGCGAAATGGCGCGAACACCTTCTGCGGCTTGAACATCTGCGTTCAGTAGTTGGGTTCCGTGGTTATGCGCAGCGTGATCCTCTCAACGAGTACAAGACCGAAAGCTTTCAGCTGTTCGAGAACATGCTCGATTCCCTGAGGGAAGATCTCACCCAGAAGCTGGCAAATATTCGTCCGCTGTCGCCGGACGAACAGCAGGCGATGGTGCAAAGACTGATAGACCAGCAGCGGCGCGCAGGACCCGTTGTTGCGGAGGGATCGCGGCTCGAAGCTTCTGGCGAACCCGTGCGTGGGCCGGCGCCGGTACAGGAAGCGTTATCGACACGAGCCCGAGAAGGTTTTGATCCGAATGATGCTGCAACCTGGGGGAATCCCGGTCGCAATGATCCATGCCCCTGTGGTTCAGGTCAGAAATTCAAACATTGCCATGGTAGCCTTGCCTGACGAGACCTTTCATGATCCAGACTGCTCTGGCCGTTGGGAGTGGGATGGTGCAAGGTATGGTAGGCAAGATGTTGATCGGTTTTCGCCTTCCAACCAACTGTTCTATCAAGGAGTGATTTTGCCGGCTGGCTTTTTTAAATCATCGAGTTAGCCTTGGGTTCACCACATCACCGACATCTGCCCCAGATGGGGAGGACGTTGTGAAGACAGACGTGGTCCAACTGACGGTTTACCGGAGGTGACGGTTGTCGCGGTTCAGAAAGTATGCAGGCGGCCTTGTGGCGTGTCTGTTTGCCTTGGGCATCCTGCTTGTTATGCGGAATGCCGACACAATTGGCCGGATAATTTCCACGGTATCGTCGGAAATGACCTACACGACCTCAGATCAGGGTGAGGGTGGGACAGCAGCGACGCGCTTGCCTTCCGATATCCTGCCAGAGACAATCCAGTCTTCAGACATGGCAGGCGATGACGAAAGTACGGCTGATACGGGAATGGCAGTCGCGCAGACCGATGATGACCTGGCTGGGTCAAGTCCTGCCCGTGCGGACCTTGGAAGCGACAGTCAAGAGTTCCCCGAGCCGCGTCTGCCCACCCCGGAAGGGACGGACCAATCCGCTTCTCCGTCGAGCCTAAGTGAGAGCGAGGCCCCAGCTCCTTCGCCGGCGGACGGGCGTGGAGTTCAGGACGCACCTCTGGCTGGTCCGGATCGGCCCGAGGATTGCGGCGTGATGCTTGGTGCGAATGTTGTTGAAGCCGCACTTGTGGAACTGGTGATTACCGAGACCTGCGTGTCTTTGTCCCGCGTAGAAGTTAGCCATGAGGGGTTGATTTTTTCTGTTGTCACAAACGATAGCGGCATCGCCGAGGTGATGATGCCGGCACTGAACGAGGAAGCGGTAATCGTTGCCACGATGGGTGGCGATATTGATGCGACGGTACGCGTCAGGGTTCCGGACGTTGTTAATCATGATCGCGCCGTGCTGCAATGGCAGGGTCTCAGTGGTCCTGAGCTTCATGCCCTGGAGTTTGGAGCCAAACATGGAGAGCCTGGCCACATCTGGCATGACGCGCCGGGCGAAGCGGGAGTAACGACGGCAAGGACG
>JBEIDZ010000041.1:0-11524 GCA_040383215.1 Paracoccaceae bacterium
CATGCACCGGGGGCGGCGGGGGCGCGACCGGGCAAGGCGGCGCCGGGCGGGGCGGCGGGCAAGCCACGGGCAGGCAAGCCCGCGCGGGCCGGGCATGTGTCCGACAGGCCGGGCTGGAGCGCGGAGAAGGCGGCAGCCGTCGCGGCCGCGCGCGAAGGCGGTGAGCGCAAGCCGCGCAGTGCGGGGTTCAAGTCCCATGCCGCCGCAGGCGGTGGAAAGCCGGCTTCGCCGGGCCGCAGCACAGGCTCGAGGTCGCATCGCGCCGCGGACAGCGCGGAGGGGATGGCAGAGGGGCGCGCCGGACGACCGCCCGCGCGCGGCGGGCCGGGCAAGCCGGGCGCCTTCAAGGGCCGGAGCGGCGCGCCTGCCGGCGCTGGAGCCGCGGTGCGGGACCGCAAGGGTGCCGCCGGACCGGGCGACAGGCCGCGCCCCCCCAGGGCCGAGGCCGGGACGGTGAATGCAGACGTACCGCGCAAGCCCCGGCACAAGGCCGGCGGTGCGGGCAGTCCCGCCAGGACGGGCGGGCCGGGTGGCGCGCCGGGGCGCACGGGGCCGGCGAAGAGCGCGGGGAAGGGCCCGGCCAAGGGTCGGCCGAAAGGGCCTTCCGGACGCGGGCCGGGCGGGGGTGGGCCGCGCCGGGGATAAGCCCTTGCGCGGGGGGCGCGGCGTCCCCATTCTTCTGGCGCGGTTGCCCGGCCGGATCGGGTGGGGCGGGCCCATGGGGTGCCCGTGCGCGGGGATGAGCGAAAGATGGCGCGACTGATCCTCTTCCTGCTGCTCTTTGCGGTGGCGGTGCTTGCCGTCGCCTCTGTGATGGTGTTTCTGCAGGCGGCGGGCCGTGCGCCCGTGCCGAGAGACGAGGACAGGATGCCCGCGAATTTCCGCATGGTGGCCTATCTGCTGCTGCTTGCGCTGATGGTCGGGGTGACGACCGGCTGGCTGGGTGCGGTCTGATGGCCGAGCGTTTTGGTGGCAAGCACAGCCCTGATGCGGCCCCCAAGGGGCCGAGCGCCGAGGCCGTGCGGCAGGCCGCGGCCGAGGCGCGGCGCGTGGATGCGGCGGGGGCGCGGGCGAACCTTCTGTTCCTGCCGGCGGCACTGGTTGCGGTCCTGTCGCTGAATGCGGGTCCTGTCGGGCTGGTTGTCGGGCTTGTTTCGGGGGCCGTGCTGGCGCTGGCCGCCTGGCTCTTGCGCGAGGG
Organism: Paracoccaceae bacterium; assembly: GCA_040383215.1. Taxonomy (GTDB): domain Bacteria; phylum Pseudomonadota; class Alphaproteobacteria; order Rhodobacterales; family Rhodobacteraceae; genus JBEIDZ01. Next base: position 1,199 of record JBEIDZ010000041.1, read on the forward strand.
GCTGCGGGCCGAGGCCGCATTCAATGCCCGTGCCGTGGCGCGACGGCCCGTGATGCCGCGCAAGATGCTCGCCTCGGGGCTCACCGGGCTTGGCATTGCGCTGGCGGCCTGGGGCGGGGAGGGGGGGCTCTTCGGGCCGCTGCTTTACGGCCTTGCGGCGGCGGGGCTGCATGTCGCGGCCTTTGGCATCGATCCGCTGCGCGACAAGGGGATGGAGGGGATCGACACCTTCCAGCAGTCGCGCGTCGCGCGCGTGGTGGACGAGGCCGAGGGATACCTGTCGTCGATGAAGACGCAGATCGCGCAACTGGGCGACCGCACGCTTGATGCGCGGGTCGCAGCGTTCCAGGCGATGGCACGCAAGATGATCCGTACGGTCGAGGAGGACCCCCGCGACCTGACCGAGGCGCGCAAGTTCCTGACCGTCTATCTGATGGGGGCGCGGGATGCGTCGGTCAAGTTCGCCGAGCACTGGAAGCGGACGCGCGACCCCCGGGCGCGGACCGATTACGAGGCGCTGCTGAGCGATCTGGAGACCAATTTCGCGGCACGCACCGAAAAGATGCTCGAAGGCGGCAAGGAGGACCTCGATATCGAGATCAAGGTCCTGCGGGATCGTCTGGCGCGCGAAGGGGTAACGGCCGGTCAGGCCTGAAGATCAGGAAAGGGAAAGTCATGTCCGAGATTACGCGTCAGGCGGTGGAACAGACCCTCGCCGAGGTCGAGAAAGTGACAGCGGTGCTGTTGCCCGAACCCAGGGCCGAGATCGTGCCGCTGGCCCAGGCGACCCCGGCGCAAAGCGACGAAATCCGCCGGCGGATGGCCGAGCTTGATCTGTCGAACACGACGTCGATCGTGAGTTTCGGCAGCCGGGCGCAGGCCGAGTTGCAGGTCATCAGCCAGTCGATGCTGCAGGGCGTGCGCAACAAGGATGTGGGCCCGGCGGGCGACAGCCTGCGCAGCATGGTGACCGCGATTCGCGGCTTTTCGGTCGACGAGCTGGACGTGCGGCGCGACCGCAGTCTGTGGGAAAGGCTGACCGGCCAGGCGGCTCCGCTGGCCAAGTTCGCGGCACGGTTCGAGCAGGTTCAGGGCCAGATCGACAGGATCACCGACGACCTGCTGAAGCACGAACATGTGCTGCTGAAGGATATCGAATCGCTCGACCATCTTTATGCCAAGACGCTGGCCTTCTATGACGAGCTTGCGCTTTACATCGCGGCTGGCGAGGCAAAGCTGGCCGAGCTTGATACCGTCACGATCCCCGCCAAGGAGCACGACGTGCAGGCCGCCCCCGAGGATCAGGGCGTGATGAAGGCGCAGGAGCTGCGCGACCTGCGGTCGGCCCGCGACGATCTGGAGCGGCGGGTGCATGACCTGAAGCTGACGCGCCAGGTGACGATGCAGTCGCTGCCCTCGATCCGGCTGGTGCAGGAGAACGACAAGTCGCTGGTGACCAAGATCAACTCCACGCTCGTCAATACCGTGCCGCTTTGGGAGACGCAGCTGGCGCAGGCGGTGACGATCCAGCGGTCGAAGGACGCGGCCGAAGCGGTGCGCGAGGCCAATGACCTGACCAACGACCTTCTGCGCAGCAATGCCGAGAACCTGCGCGATGCCAACCGCACCATCCGCGAGGAGATGGAGCGGGGCGTCTTCGACATCGAGGCGGTGAAGGCTGCCAACGAGAACCTGATCGCCACAATCAACGAGAGCCTCCAGATCGCCGATGCCGGCAAGGCCAAGCGGGCCGCGGCGGAAAGCGAGCTTCTGAAGATGGAGCAGGAGCTGAAGATGTCGCTCGCTTCGGCCCGCGCGCGGCAGACGGGCCTTGGAGAGGCGGTCGGCGGATCGGCCGGGGCCTGAGCCGCGGTGACGCGCGGGCGGGGATGGGCGGCGGCGCTCGTGGCGCTTGGCCTTTCCGCAGGCTGCGGCGAAAGAGTGCCCGAGCAGACCGCGCCAGAAGCCCCGCCACCTGTCGCCCCGGCGCCGGCAGTTTCCCCGCCGGGGACTCAGCCGGTGCTGCCCAGATCGGCCGCGAGCGTGGCGCTGGCGGACTACTACGGGCGACTGCAGGCTGACCTGCTGTCACGGGGACTGCTGCGCGGTGATGGCGGAGGGGCGGATGCGCCCTATACCGAGGTCATGCTGGCGCGCGATTTTGTCCGTATCGCGCTTTATGACGAATATGCGCCGGGCGGGCCGGGCGGGACTGCCGGCCCGGTGATGAGCCGTCTGCGCCGCTGGGAAGGGCCAGTGCGGATGGATGTGCGGTTTGGCGCGACCGTTCCCCAGGACCGGCAGCTGCAGGACCGGGCGATGATCTCGGCCTATGCCGCGCGGCTGTCGCGGTTTATCGGTCTGCCCGTGACACAGACCGAGACCGGGGCGAATTTCCATGTCTTTGTCGTCAATGAGGATGACCGGCGGGGGCTGTCGGACACGTTGCGCCGCATCGCGCCGGGGATCGCCGACAGCACGGTCGGCACGATCCTGAACATGCCGCGGTCGACGTTGTGCATGGTTGCAGCGTTTTCGGAAGGCGGGAGTCCGGTCTATACGCGTGCGATCGTCGTGATCCGTGCCGAACACCCCGATCTTTTACGGACAGCCTGCGTCCACGAGGAGCTTGCGCAGGGTCTTGGCCTTGCCAATGACCATCCGCAGGCGCGACCGTCGATCTTCAATGATGACGAGGAATTCGCCTTGCTGACGGGGCATGACGAGATGCTGCTGAAGATCCTTTACGACCGGCGGCTGACCCCCGGGATGACCCCGGCCGAGGCGGCGCCGGTCGTGAGCCGGATCGCGGCCGAGTTGCTGGAAGGGAGCTGAGGTCCGGCGGCGGGAACTTGCCGGGGCGCGCTTGCGTCACGGCGGGAAAAGCGCCACCTATGCGTCGGGCGCGGGGGTGCGCAGATCGATATGGATCGCCGGACCGGTCCGGCGCGAAGAGGGAAAAGCGATGGTTCTGGGATTCATCAGGGGTCAGTTCGTCGATGTGATCGACTGGACCGACGACACGCGCGACACGATGGTCTGGCGCTTTGAACGCTACGGCAACGAGATCAAGTATGGCGCCAAGCTGACCGTGCGCGAGGGGCAGAATGCGGTGTTCGTGCACGAGGGGCAGGTGGCCGACGTGTTCGGGCCGGGTCTCTACATGCTCGAGACCAACAATCTGCCGATCATGACCACGCTCCAGCACTGGGACCACGGGTTCAAGTCGCCGTTCCGCAGCGAAATCTATTTCGTCAACATGACGCGGTTCAACGACAACAAATGGGGCACCAAGAACCCCATCATGTGCCGCGATCCCGAATTCGGACCGGTGCGGCTGCGCGCCTTCGGGACCTATGCGATGCGGGTGACCGATGCCGGCACCTTCATTCGCGAGGTGGTGGGTACGGATGGCGAATTCACGACCAACGAGGTGAGCTTCCAGATCCGCAACATCGTGGTGCAGGAGGTGAGCCGGGTGCTTGCCGCCTCGGGGATTCCGGTGCTCGACATGGCTGCGAACACGGCCGAGCTGGGCAAGCTGGTGACCGAGGCGATCAAGCCCACGATCGCGGCCTACGGGCTGGCGATACCGGAGTTCTATATCGAGAACATCTCGTTGCCGCAGGATGTGGAGAAGGCGCTCGACAAGCGGACGTCGATGGGGATGGCGGGCGACCTGGGCCGGTTTGCGCAGTATTCGGCCGCGGATGCGATGACACGGGCGGCCGAAAATGCCGGGACGGCCGGCGCCGTGGTCGGCATGGCGATGGGCAACATGATGGTGCAGGGGCCCTGGGGCGCGTCGCCCGCCGTGGCCCCGCCGCCGCCGCCGGTCGCCCAGGCCGAGACGCTGTGGCATGTCGCGGCGAACGGGCAGACGAGCGGCCCCTTTGGCCGGGCCGAGCTGATGCGGATGGCCCAAGGGGGGACGCTGACGCGCGCGACCCATGTCTGGACGGCCGGGCAGGAGGGCTGGAAGCTGGCCGGCGATGTGGCCGAGCTGGCGGCGCTTTTCGCGCAGGTGCCGCCGCCGCCGCCGGTCTGATCCGGACCGCGGACCATGACCGACATTCCCGCGGTCCCGCGGAACGAATACCGCTTTCCCTGCGAGAACTGCGGGTCTGACCTGCGCTTCAGCCCCGGCGCGACGCAGCTGACCTGCCAGCATTGCGGCCATGTGCAGAAGATCGGTGCGGCGCGGTCCGGGCGCGAGGCGGCGCTGGCCGAAAACGACTATCGCGCGATGCTGCGCCGTCTGGCCGAGGGGGCCGACCAGGTGGAAGCGCCGGTCGTCCTTTGTCCCTCCTGCGGGGCGGAGACAGACCTGCACGAGGCGGTGCAGGCGACACGCTGCCCGTTCTGCGACACGCCGGTGGTGACCGATACCGGGACGCACCGCTACATCAAGCCGCGCGCGCTCATCCCCTTCCGGCTGAGCGAGGCGGAGGCGCGCGCGCAGATGACCGCCTGGCTGGGCCGGCTCTGGTTCGCGCCGAACGGTTTGCGCGCCTATGCCCGCGGCGGGCGGGCGATGAACGGGGTCTATGTGCCCTACTGGACCTATGATGCCGATACGCGCAGCCGCTACAGCGGGCGGCGGGGCGACCATTATTACGAGACGCAGACCGTGGTCCGCAACGGCAGGCGCGAGCAGATCCGGGTGCAGAAGACTCGCTGGAGCGCGGCGTCAGGGCAGGTTGCCCGGGATTTCGACGATGTGCTGGTGATGGCGTCGAAGTCGCTGCCGAGGAGCTATACCGAGGAGCTGGAGCCCTGGGACCTCGCGCAGCTTGTACCGTATCAGGCGCAATATCTGGCCGGCTTCGGAGCCGAGGGCTATCAGATCCCGCTCGACGAGGGGTTTGGCGTGGCGCAGGAGCGGATGCGCGGGGTGATCGAGGGCGATGTGCGGCGCGACATCGGCGGGGATGTGCAGCAGATCACCTCGCTCGAGACGCAATACGGCAATGTCACGTTCAAGCACGTGCTCCTGCCGATCTGGGTTGCGGCCTACAAGTATGGCGGGAGGAGCTATCGCTTTGTCGTCAACGGGCAGACCGGCGAAGTGGATGGCGAGAGACCCTACAGCAAGGTCAAGATCGCCTTTGCGGTGCTCATGGCGATGGTGCTGATGGCGCTGGTGCTCTATTTCGGCGAGGACATGCCGCGATAGCGACCGCGCCCCCTGTGGCGGGGACGCGGCGCGCATCTAAGCCTTTCTGACGGGGATGCGGCGTGTGTCGGGGCGAGGGGGCGCCTTGCGCGGGATCGTGACGGTCAGGACGCCGTCCCTGAGGTCGGCGGCGACGGCCTTGTCATCGGCATCGGCGGGCATCCGGAAGCTGCGCTGGAAGGACCCGAACTGGCGTTCGGAGAAGTACCAGTCCTTGCCCTTGTCCTCGCGTTCGGCCTTCTTTTCGCCCCGGATCGAGACGGTCCCGTTTTCGACCGTCAGATGGATGTCGTCTTCGGCCACACCCGGCAGTTCGAGCGTGATGCGATAGGTCCTGTCGTCCGACGAGGCGTCCGAGGCGGGCCGGAGCCAGTCCGAAAGCCGTGTCCCGAAGCCACGGAAAGGATCGAAAAGCGCAGGCCAGGCCGTGCTTGCATCGGTTTTCTCAACCATCTGGTAACCTCCTTTCAGAAGATGCGACAAGGCTGCCGCAACGGTTGCGGAACGGCTTTGACCCATGTCAAATGCAGCGCGGAACGGCGCTGCGAAGAGGGAGAGACGGCAATGATCCTGACCTGTGGCGAAGCGCTGATCGACATGCTGCCGCGCCTGTCGCAGGCGGGCGAACCCGCCTTTGCACCCTATGCAGGGGGGGCGGTCTTCAACACGGCGATCGCGCTTGGCCGGCTCGGGGCGCCGGCGGGGTTCTTTTCGGGGCTGTCATCCGACCTGTTCGGCGATCTCTTGCGGCAGGTGCTTGCGGAATCGCAGGTCGATGTGTCGCTTGCCCATGTCAGCGACCGGCCGACGACGCTGGCCTTTGTCCGGCTGGTCGACGGGCAGGCGAGCTATGCCTTCTATGACGAGAATACCGCGGGGCGGATGCTGGCACCGGAAGACCTGCCCGAGATCGAGGCGGAGGCGCTGTTTTTCGGCGGCATCTCTCTGGTCGGAGAGCCCTGCGGGACGGCCTATGAGGCGCTGCAGGCCCGCGAGGCGCCGCGGCGGGTGATCATGCTTGACCCCAATATCCGCCCGTCCTTTATCCGCGACGCGGAGGCACACCGCGCGCGGATGTCCCGGATGATCGCGCGGGCCGATATCGTCAAGGTCAGCGACGAGGATCTGCACTGGATCATGGGGCCCGGGGACCCGACGGATCAGGCGCAGGCGATGCTGGGGCAGGGACCGAAGCTTGTCTGCGTGACCGAGGGGGCGAAGGGGGCGACGGGCCACACCGCGCAGGGCAAGGTGCATGTGGCGGCGCCCCGGGTGAAGGTGGCCGATACCGTCGGCGCGGGCGATACGTTCAGCGCGGGACTCCTCGCTGCGCTCTGGCAGTCGGAATGCCTGACCAAGGCGGGAATTGCGGCGCTGGAGGATCACGTTCTCGAGGCTGCGCTGGGCCTGGGCGTGCGCGCGGCGGCGGTGACGGTCAGCCGCCCGGGGGCGAACCCGCCCTGGGCGCACGAATTGTGAGGGCGCTGATCCAGCGGGTGAGCGAGGCCGCCGTCCGGGTGGATGGCGAGGTTCTGGGCGCGGTGGGAGAGGGGCTCCTGGTGCTGGTCTGCGCGATGGCCGGCGATGACGACAGCCGCCCCGCCGCATTGGCCGCCAAGGTCGCGCGGCTGCGCGTCTTTCGCGACGCGGCGGGCAAGATGAACCTCGCGCTGAAGGATACAGGTGGCGCGGCGCTGGTGGTCAGCCAGTTCACGCTGGCTGCGGATACGAGCCGGGGCAACCGCCCGGGCTTTTCCGGGGCGGCCGATCCGGTGACCGGAGAGCGGCTGTACCTCGGCTTCGCAGAGGCGCTGCGGGCCGAGGGCGTGCCGGTTGCCACGGGGCGGTTCGGCGCCGACATGAAGGTGAGCCTCGTCAATGACGGGCCGGTCACCATCATGCTGGACGTCTGAGCACAGCTCAGCCGTCCGAGAGGCAGGCCGTGAGCGCGGCGGCGATGCCGGTCAGGATCGCGGCATGGGCTTCGGGGCCGGGTGCGATGTCGGTGCCGTCGGCATCGACGCGGGCGGTGCGCGCGAGGCCTGTCTCGGTCAGGAGAGCGGACCATTCGGGGTTGGTCTGCGGGTCGGTGAGGATGCAGGCGATGTCGCCCGCCTCGACCCGGTCGCGCAGGTCGGCGATGCGCGCCGGCCCCGGCGCTGCGGCATCCGAGAGCGCGACAGCCCCGGCGGCGGGCAGCGCGAAGGCGGATTCGAAATACTGGTAGGCATCGTGGGGCACGACAAAGGCGCGGCCCGCAAGCGGCGCGAGGTCGGCGGCGAGCCTCGATTGCAGGTCGGCAAGGCGGTCGGCCGCGGCTGCGGCATTGGTGCGGTAGGTGGCGGCATTGGCGGGGTCGGCCTCGGCCAGCGCGGCGGCGATATGGCCCAGCCAGACCGCCGCCACGCCTGGTGAGAGCCAGGCATGCGGATCGGTGCCGCCGGCGGCATGGGCATGGTCATGACCGTGGTCGCCGGGTTCGGCGGCATGGTCGTGGCCTTCCGCGGCGGCAGAATCGTGGTCCCCGCCGTGATTGTGGTCGTGGTCCCCGCCGTGGTCGTGGCCGTCGTCCCCGGCCGTCTCCTCTGCGTGGTCATGGTCGTGGCCGTGGTCAAAGGCGGCCCCGGCGCGCAGGGGCAGGGCGTCCCAGCCTTCTGTGGCCAGAAGTTCCAGATGCAGCGCATCGGGGGCGAGTGTGCCGACCGGATCGGCAAGCCAGGGGGTGAGGCCGGCGCCGGTCCAGATCACCACGTCGGCACCGGAGAGACGGGCGGCATCCGAGGGGCGCATCTGGTAGTCATGCACCGAGACGCCGGGCGGCAGGAGAAGGTCGGGCGAGCCGAGATCGCCCATCACCTGCGCGACAAGGCTGTGAACGGGGATCGTGTCGGCCAGCACGCGCGGCACTTCGGCCCGGAGCGACAGGGGGGCGAGAGAGAGGACGAGAGCGGTGGTCAGGCGCAGCATGGGAATCTCTTGTGACAGGTGATGCAGAGGTCTATACTGATTACGTTATAACATAACAAGAGGCGAGATGACTCCGCTGCCCGAGACGGCCTTTGGCGCGCATGACCATGCCGCCTGCATTGCCGGCGCGCTGTCGGCGGCCGAGGCGCTCTGTGCCGCGCGCGGGGCGCAGCTGACGCCGGTCCGGCGGCGGGTGCTGGAAATCCTGCTCGAATCGCATGGGGCGATGGGCGCCTATGACGTGCTCGCGCGGCTCGATGCCGAGGGCATGGGCAAGCAGCCCCCCGTGGCCTACCGGGCCTTGTCCTTTCTGGTCGAACAGGGGCTGGCGCACCGGATCGAGAAGCTCAACGCCTTTGTCGCCTGTGCCCATCCCGGGGGCGCGCATGCGCCAGCCTTCATGATCTGCCGCGGCTGCGGCACGGTGGCCGAGGCCGAGGCGGGGACGGGAGGCGCGCTGGGAGAGAGGGCGGCCGAGGCAGGGTTCAGGATCGAGCGGACGGTGATGGAGGCCGAGGGCCTGTGCCCCGCCTGCCAGGAGGCAGCGTGACGATCCTGGCGGCCGAGGATGTGGATGTGGTGCTGGGCGGCGAGACGGTGCTGCGCGGGGTATCGCTGCGGATCGCGCGGGGCGAGATCGTCACCATCGTCGGCCCGAACGGGGCGGGCAAGTCGACCTTGCTGCGGGTGCTGATCGGGGCGGTCAGGCCCGCGCGCGGGCGGGTCGTGCGCGAGGCGGGCCTCAGGATCGGCTATGTGCCGCAGAAGCTGCATGTCGATCCGACGATGCCGCTGACGGTGCGGCGTTTCCTCGACCTGCCGGTGCGGGTGGGCGATGCGCGGGCCGAGGCGGCGCTGGCGCGGGCGGGTGTGACAGGCGTGGCGGGGCGGCAGATGGCGCGCCTTTCGGGCGGGCAGTTCCGGCGGGTGATGCTGGCGCGCGCGATCCTGGCCGAGCCCGATGTGCTGATGCTGGACGAGCCGACGCAAGGCCTTGACCAGCCGGGGGCGGCGGCCTTCTATCGCCAGATCGAGGAGGTCCGCAACGCGACAGGCGCGGCGGTGCTGATGGTGAGCCACGAGCTGCATGTGGTGATGGGCGCCTCGGACCGGGTGATCTGTCTCAACGGCCATGTCTGCTGCGAGGGCACGCCCGATCATGTCTCGGCCGCGCCGGCCTATCGGGAGCTGTTCGGGACGGGGACGGGCGGGGCGCTGGCGCTCTATCGCCATGCGCATGACCATCACGACCATCCCGACCACCATGACCATCACCACCACGGCGCGGCCGGGTGATGCTGGACGATTTTCTGCTGCGGGCCGCGCTGGCGGCGGTCGGGACGGCGGTGACGGCGGGGCTTCTGGGAAGTTTCGTGGTCTGGCGGCGGATGGCCTATTTCGGCGATGCGACGGCGCATGCGGCGATCCTAGGCGTCGCGCTGGCGCTGGGGTTCGGCGTCTCGGTCTTTGCCGGCGTGTTGGGGGTGGCGGTGCTGATGGCGGGGCTGATCTGGGTGCTGGCGCAACGCGGGCTGGCGATGGATGCGGCGCTCGGGGTTCTGGCGCATGGCGCGCTGGCGATCGGGCTGGTGGCCGTGGCGCTGACGCCGGCGGCGCGGGTGAACCTCGAGGCCTATCTCTTTGGCGATGTGCTGACGGTCGGGGCAGGCGACCTTGCCGTGATCTGGGGCGGGGGTGCGCTGGTGGCGGGGGTTCTGGTCTGGCGCTGGCAGCGGCTGGTGACGGCGACGGTGAGCCCGGAACTCGCCCATGCCGCGGGGATCGATCCGGCGCGCGAGGGGCTGGTACTGACGCTGCTGGTTGCGGTGGCGGTGGCGGTCGCGATCAAGGTGGTGGGGGCGCTGCTGATCACGGCGCTTCTGATCATCCCGGCGGCGGCGGCGCGGGCGCTGGCGCGCACGCCCGAGGAGATGGCCGGGGCGGCGGTGGCGATCGGGGCGGTCTCGGCGCTGGGGGGGCTGTGGCTTGCCTTCCGGGCGGATACGCCGGTCGGGCCCTCGATCGTGGTGGTGGCGCTGGGGATCTTTGCGCTGGCCCAGGGGCTGCGGGGCCGCGCGCGGGATTAGCGTGCGGGGAGCGGCGGGGGGCCTCGCCGGCCACCCGCACCCCCCGGCGTCAGGGGGCCGGAGGGGCCCCCCGACAACCCCGGGGGAGAGATGCGG
>JBEIDZ010000042.1:0-11443 GCA_040383215.1 Paracoccaceae bacterium
CCACCGCGCCGAGCAGGACTGCGTCGACTTCGAGAGCCCGCGCCATCGTGGCATCTGACAGGGGCACGCCATGCACATCGAAGGCTGCGCCGCCGACAAGGTCTTCCTCGACGCTGAAAACGATACCGCGCCGTTTGCCGAACCAGTCGATCACACGGCGTACTTCGGCCATTACTTCAGGGCCGATGCCGTCTCCGGGCAGAATCAGGAGAGAGGGGTCTGGCATCGGACTGGCCTCGCGCTGAATGAACTGTAGCGTGGCCTTAACCCGGCTCCCGGCCGAGCGCAAGGCAACTGCGGCCGGTCGGGCATGCCTTGGACATGCTCCCCCCGCATCTGCGCCATGCCGCGACAGTCAGAGGCATTCTGACCCCATCTTTCGGCCCGGCTGCTTCACCGGGACCGCCACAATACCAAAGCAATACGGCCCTCAATTACCCTTACACCAACATCGTCACCGGGTTCTCGAGATAGTCCTTGATTGCTGCAAGCAGTTCTGCCCCCAGTGCTCCGTCGATCACACGGTGATCTGCCGACAACGTCACTGTCATGATTGTGCCGACTTCAACGAGACCATTGATCACAATAGCTTTTTGTACCCCGGCACCGACGGCGAGAATGGCCGCGTGCGGAGGGTTGATCACCGCATCAAAGCTGTCGATACCGTACATGCCAAGGTTTGAGATCGCGAATGAACCACCGAGGTAGTCTTGAGGTGCAAGCCGGCGATCGCGCGCCTTCCCAGCCAGTTCCTTCATCTCGGACGAGATTGCAGATAAAGACTTGGCTTCGGCATCGCGGATGACCGGCGTGTAGAGCCCGCCCTCGACCGCGACAGCGACGGCGACGTCTGATGCCTTCATCTTCAAGATCCGGTCACCAGCCCATACGCCGTTCGCCATTGGGACCTGCTGAAGGGCTAGTGCACTGGCCTTGATGATGAAATCATTGACAGAGATCTTGATCTTCCGCGCCTCAAGCCTCGCATTCAGATCGGTTCGGAATGTCATGAGCGCATCAAGACGGATGTCGCGGCGGAGGTAAAAATGCGGGATTGTCTGTTTGGCTTCGGCCAGTCGTATTGCGATGGTCTTACGCATTCCGTCGAGCCTGATTTCCTCGAACGTTCGTCCGGCATAGAGCTTTGCGACCGCGTCAGCGGATGTGGAGGCCGTTGCAGGTGGCGAGACAGCGGTGACAGGCACGACCGCTGTCGGCTCCCGGACGGAAGATGCGGCAGCCTCGACATCGGTCCTGACGATGCGTCCGTGCGGTCCGCTTCCGATGATCCCTTCGAGTTCGATCCCCTTATCGGACGCGATCCGTCGTGCGAGCGGAGAGGCGAAGACCCGCGTCTGGTCAGCAGCCTTGCGGTCCTGCGGAGGACTGGCTGCGGGACGTTGTTGTTCGGGAACGGAAACCTCTGGCGAAGGCATGACCTGCGATTGTGTTTGCCCCACAGGACCAGATGACTTGCCGACTGCCTGGGGTACGTCTTCACCTTCGGCCAGCAGAATCGCGATCGGAGTATTCACCTTCACACCCTCGCTCCCTGCCTTCACGAGGATCTTCCCCAATTTGCCTTCATCGACAGCTTCAAATTCCATGGTCGCTTTGTCTGTTTCGATCTCGGCGAGAATATCGCCCGCCTTGACGATATCGCCTTCCTTCTTGAGCCATCTGGCAAGAGTGCCTTCTTCCATCGTCGGAGAGAGCGCAGGCATCAGGATTTCGGTGGGCATGGCCTGTCTCCCCTAGCGGTAAGTAACCTTGCGGACGGCCTCGACTATTTCAGCAGTCGTGACCAGTGCAAGTTTCTCGAGGTTGGCTGCATAGGGCATGGGTACGTCCTTGCCCGTGCACGTCATGACCGGTGCATCCAGCCAGTCGAAGGCGTCCTGCATGATCACCGAAGAGATATAGCTGCCGACAGAGCCCTGTGGCCAACCTTCCTCGACGGTTACGCACCGGTTGGTCTTGCGCACCGAGGCGAGGATTGTGGCCGTGTCCATCGGACGCAAGGTACGCAGATTGATGACCTCGGCCTCTATGCCCTGATCGGCCAGTGAGGTGGCTGCTTCAAGGGCATGGGTCATCCCGATCCCGAAGGACACAATCGTGACATCCCGGCCTGCCCTCTCGACCTTGGCCTTGCCGAAGGGGATGGTGAAATCGTCAAGGACGGGGACCTCGAAAGAACGACCGTAGAGAATTTCGTTTTCCAGGAAAATGACGGGATTGTTGTCGCGTATAGCTGTCTTCATCAGTCCCTTTGCGTCAGATGCGCTGTAGGGCATCGCGACCTTGAGCCCCGGGATTTGCATGTACCAGGCTGCGAAATCCTGGCTGTGCTGGGCTGCCACGCGGGCTGCAGCACCGTTCGGGCCGCGGAAGACCATCGGCGCACCCATCTGGCCGCCGGACATGTAGAGTGTCTTGGCGGCGGAGTTGATGATCTGGTCGATGGCCTGCATCGCGAAGTTGAATGTCATGAATTCGACAATCGGGCGCAATCCGCCAAAGGCTGCACCGACGGCGATGCCCGCGAACCCGTGTTCCGTGATCGGCGTATCGATCACGCGCTGGGCACCGAATTCATCGAGCATGCCCTGGCTGATCTTGTAGGCGCCCTGGTATTCGCCGACCTCCTCGCCCATCAGAAAGACTGTCGCGTCGCGTCGCATCTCCTCGGACATGGCCTCGCGCAGCGCCTCGCGCACGGTCATTGTCCGGGTTGGCGTGCCTTCGGGCCAGTCGGGAGAGATGTGGGCGGCGGGGGAGGGCGCCTGGGGTTCAGCCACCCGGGCGGGGGCCGGTGCTGCATCGGCGACCGGGGCTGCGGGGGCAGGGGGCGGGACAGGTGCAGGGGCGGCGGCTGGGACGCTGCCTGCTTTTTCGCCTTCGGCAAGGAGGACGGCGATGGGCGTGTTGACCTTGACCCCTTCGCTGCCGGCGGGGACAAGGATCTGCCCGAGGGTGCCTTCGTCCACGGCCTCGAATTCCATCGTGGCCTTGTCGGTTTCGATCTCGGCCAGAATGTCGCCCGCCTTGACGGTATCGCCTTCCTTCTTGAGCCACCGGGCGAGCGTGCCTTCTTCCATGGTGGGAGAGAGGGCAGGCATTAGGATGTTGGCGGGCATATGATCACCGTTCATTTAGCGGATAGTTCCTACCATGTACAACACCACGAAAGCAGCGGCAGACTGGATGACTGAAACGATCAAAGCCTGCCCAAACTTTAATCGCTTCCCCTCGTTATTCGATATGATCCAAGAGAAAATCAGCGACTGCAGAATGATGAAAAATGAAACTAATAAAATCGATGCTGCAAGAGCACCTAAGGCTGAAATCCAGGCAGCTGGTATAGAAGCTTTTATTGGATATCGAGCAAGAGTGGCTAGAAAGATAGCTAAAAGCACTGACCCAAAACTCGGTTGGAATTTTCCTATCCAGCGTACAAGGATCCCAACAAAAAACACCATCAGGCCGACACTTATGCCATAAGATATTAGCTCTCCTGAGGTCGGCCAATTCATCTTCGAACCCCCTTACGCGTAGACGTCGGTCCAGAGCTCGCCCAGGGGCGGCTCGGGGCTGTCCTTGGAGAACTCGGCTGCCTCGTTGACGATATCCTTGATCTCCTTGTCGATCGCCTTGAGGTCATCTTCGGTCGCGTGGTTGCCGGTCAGGAGCATCTGGCGGACCTGTTCGATCGGGTCGCGTTCGTCCTTCATCTTCTGGACTTCCTCGCGCGTGCGGTACTTGGCCGGGTCGGACATCGAATGGCCGCGGTAGCGGTAGGTCTTGACCTCGAGGATGTAGGGGCCCTGGCCCGAGCGGCAGTGCGCGACCGCGCGCGCGCCGGCGGCGCGCACGGCCAGGACATCCATCCCGTCGACCTCTTCGCCCTCGATCCCGTAGGCGGCGCCACGCTGCCACAGCGAGGCCGACTTGGTCGAACGCTTGACCGAGGTGCCCATGGCATACTGGTTGTTCTCGATCACGAAGATCACCGGCAGCATCCAGAGTTCGGCCATGTTGTAGGTCTCGTAGACCTGGCCCTGGTTGGCTGCGCCGTCGCCGAAATAGGTGAAAGTGACGCGGTCGTTGCCAAGATACTTGTCAGCGAAGGCGAGGCCCGCACCGATCGGGACCTGGGCGCCGACAATCCCGTGGCCGCCATAGAAGTGGCGCTCCTTCGAGAACATGTGCATCGAGCCGCCCTTGCCTTTGGAGTAGCCGCCGATGCGACCGGTCAGTTCAGCCATGACACCCTTGGGATCCATCCCGCAGGCCAGCATGTGGCCGTGGTCGCGGTAGGAGGTGACGCGCTTGTCACCCTCTTCGGCGACGGCCTCGAGCCCGACGACAACCGCCTCCTGTCCTATGTAGAGATGGCAAAAACCGCCGATCAGGCCCATGCCATAAAGCTGCCCCGCCTTTTCCTCGAATCTCCGGATGAGCAGCATCTCGCGGTAGAAGGTCGTCAGATCGGCGGCAGACACGTTCGACCGGGCGGTCTCTGCGGTCGCCCCTTTCTGGACAGCTTGTCTGGCAGCCATCTTCTGCTCCCGGATTTGGTATAGTTTAACGTTGAACTATTCTTACACGCAAAGGAGGTCTGTGGCGAGAGGGTGTTTATGCCCGCCCCGATTGCAATTGCTGCATGGCTGGGCCGGAATGTCTGCCCGGCGGCCGCGGTCTGCAGCCGAGGTTGCCAGACCGGCTGCGTGGAGCCTCCGGTCTGGAGGGCGGGGAAAGCGTTTCCGTGGCAATACGACCCGGCCTGCGGGATTGACCGCGACGATGCCGCCGTCTTGGTTCAACGGATGACGATTTCGTCGGACCGAATGAAGCCGAGAATGTCCCGCGCCTGCTGGTCAAGAAGGTCGAGATCGAGGTATTCGTCCGACAGCCGGCGGGTCAGGTTTTCCATTTTCGCCACTTCGGCTGAAAGGGTCGCGAGCTCGGTGCGCAGTTGGGTGGCCTTTGCATTCACTTCGGCGCGACGGAACACACCATAGTCTCCCTGAATGGCAGCGAAGGCAAAATAGAGCCCAAGCAGGAGCATGACTGACAGATAGGCGATGGATCCGATGGCAGGTCGGTGTCGTTTTGTCATCCGCGGCCTCGTGTTCCGCCGTGTCATTGGCGGTCAGGCCGCAGATTCGCACAAGGCAACCGCTTTGTGAATCCCCCATTTCGATGGAGGCCGCTGAGGCGCGGCCCCCCTTTCCGGGTTTGCGACAGTGCGGTTACTTCGCGAGATACTCGCAGCGCGCGACACATTATGTCCTCGTGCCTGAGTCTGCAGGAACGCCACAAAGATCGGGTTAATGCACCGCAGGCTTCTGCGTTAACTCCCGTCCGTCATCCGGCAAGCCTGTTTTTCAGGCCTTGCCCCTGTAGATCGCGACCATGGTGTCGAGGAGTTGCATCGCCTCGGCACGGGGGCGCTGGAAGCAGTTGCGTCCGATGATCGACCCGTTGCCGCCGCCGTCACGGATCGCGCGGGCATCGTCGAGCACGGAATCCTCGCCCTTGGCCGCCCCGCCCGAGAAGACGATGATGCGCCGGCCGTTCAGCACCGAGCGAACGCATTCGCGCACGCGGTCGGCCTGGGTGGTGACGGGGATCGCGCCCTTCTCGAAGGCGCCTTTCGCCTCCTTCTGGCTCAGATGGTCGGTCGACAGCTTGACCTTGATGATATGCGCGCCAAGGAGCGCCGCGATATGGGCGGCATAGGCGGTGACGTCGGCGGCCGTTTCCCCGTCCTTGTCGAGGTCTTCGCCGCGCGGATAGGACCAGATGACGGTGGCGATGCCGACCGAGGCCGCCTCGCGCCGCATCTCGGCGATGTCAGAGAACATGTCGAGCGAGAGCGAGGAGCCGGGATAGATCGTGAAGCCGATGGCCGAGCAGCCAAGGCGCAGAGCGTCATCGACGCTTGCCGTGATGGCCTGGGTCTTGGGTGCTGCGGCGGGGAGGAGCGAATTGGCCGAATTGACCTTGAGGATCGTCGGAATCTGGCCTGCGAAGGTATCGGCGCCGGCTTCGAGCGGGCCGAGCGGGGCGGCATAGGCCGAGAGCCCGGCATCCACGGCCATCTGGTAGTGGTAATGCGGATCATAGGCGGCCGGGTTGACCGCAAAGCTGCGCGCGGGACCGTGTTCGAACCCCTGGTCGACCGGCAGGATGATCATCCGGCCGGTGCCGCCGAGGCGACCCTCCATCAGCATGCGCGCGAGGTTTGTCTTCACGCCCGGGTTTTCACCCTCATAGTTCCGGAGGATGTTCTGGACGATCCTTGTAGTCTTCATCGCGGTCCTCGTTGGCCATGGCGCGTCGCGCGTGTCGTAGCGGCGGGGGCGGCCCTGCGCAATGGTTGCAAATGCCGCGCCGGCCTCAGTCCATCAGCGCGGCGACGCCCGGAAGCTCCTTGCCTTCCATCCATTCAAGAAAGGCGCCCCCGGCGGTCGAGACATAGCTGAACTGCCCGGCCACGCCGGCAGCATTCAGCGCCGCGACAGTATCGCCACCGCCCGCGACACTGACAAGCCTGCCGGCCTGTGTGAGCCCTGCCGCGGCGCGGGCAAGCGCCATGGTCGCGGCATCGAAGGGCGGGAGTTCGAAGGCACCAAGGGGGCCGTTCCAGACGAGCGTGCGGCTGCCGCGGAGCACATCGGAGAGATGGGCGACGGTGGCAGGACCGGCGTCGAGGATCATCGCGTCGGCCGGGCAGGCGCCGGGGGCGAGCGTCTCGTGCGGGGCATGGGCGGCGAAGGCGCGGGCCACGACGATGTCGCGCGGCAGATGCACCTCGCAGCCGGCCGTGCGGGCACGCTCGATGATCGCGCGGGCGGTGTCGGCGAGGTCATGTTCGCAGAGCGAGGTGCCGACGGGATGGCCGAGTGCCGCGAGGAAGGTATTGGCCATGCCCCCGCCGATGGCGAGGTGGTTCACCCGCGTAACAAGGTTACCCAGAAGATCGAGCTTGGTCGAGACCTTGGCTCCGCCGACGATCGCAGTGACGGGGCGCTCGGGATGGCCGAGTGCGCGGTCGAGCGCGGCCAGTTCTTCGGCCATGAGCCGCCCGGCGCAGGAGGGCAGCAGGCGGGCGAGCGCCTCGGTCGAGGCATGGGCGCGGTGGGCGGCCGAGAAGGCGTCGTTGCAATAGACATCGCCCAGTGTAGCAAGCGCTGCGGCAAAGGCGGGGTCGTTGGCCTCTTCGCCCGGGTGGAAGCGGGTGTTTTCGAGCAGGAGGACATCGCCGGGCTGCATTGCGCCGACGGCGGTTGCGGCAGTCGGGCCGATGCAGGCGGCCGCGAAAGCCACCTTGCGGCCAAGCGCGGCTTCGAGCGCGGGCAGGACCTGGGCGAGCGACATCTCCGGGACGACCCTGCCCTTTGGCCGGTCGAAATGGGCCAGCAGGATGGGCTTGCCGCCCCGGGCGAGGATGTCGCGGATGGTAGGGACGATCCGGTCGATCCGCGTTGTATCGGTGACAACGCCGCTTTCGACGGGGACGTTGATGTCGACGCGGGTCAGCACGCGCCTGCCGGCAAGGTCGATGTCGTCCAGCGTCTTCCAGGCCATCTGCGTCTCTCCTCCTGCCCCGAAACCGGCGCCTTCGTGACCCAGAGGGCCGCTTGCGTCAACTCTCCCCAGCGGGCATAGGAGACGCGGGGCGGGGGTCACCGCCCGGTTGCTGCGGAAGGATGCCAGATGGCAGAGATCAAGGACCCCGAGAACACGATCATCGTGACGCTGAAGGGCGGGCCGGTCACGATCGCGCTCATGCCCGAGGTGGCGCCGCTGCATGTCGCGCGGATGAAGGAGCTGGCGCGGGCCGGGGCCTATGACAATGTCTGCTTCCACCGCGTGATCGACGGCTTCATGGCGCAGACCGGGGATGTCGAGAACGGCAACATGGAGCGTGACTTCAACCTGCGCCGGACGGGCACGGGCGGTTCGGACCTGCCGGACCTGCCGGCCGAGTTCTCGAACCTGCCGCATGACCGGGGCACGCTGGGGGCGGCGCGGTCGTCGAACCCGAATTCGGCCAACAGCCAGTTCTTCATCAATTTTTCCGACAACCATTTCCTGAACCGGCAATACACAGTCTATGGCCGGGTGATCGCGGGGATGGAATATGTCGATGCCATCGTGCGGGGCGAGCCGCCGATGAACCCTGACCGGATGATCAGCGTGAGGGTGGCTGCCGATGTTGCGTAATCTGGTCCTGGGATTAACCGTTGCGGCGTCGCCCGCGCTGGCCGCGGGGATCGAGATCGACTTGGCGGGGCAGGCGAACGGGACGATCGTGATCGACCTGTTCGAGGATGTGGCGCCGAAACATGTCGCGCAGATCACCGCGCTGGCCGCGGCGGGCGAATACGACGGCGTCGTCTTTCACCGCGTCATCGACGGGTTCATGGCGCAGACGGGCGACGTGCAGTTCGGCCGGCAGGGTGGCGATCTGTCGATGGCGGGCATGGGCGGGTCGGCGCTGCCGGACCTGCCGGCCGAGTTCTCTGACGTACCTTTTGCGCGGGGCGTGGTGGGCATGGCGCGGTCGCAGGACCCCGATTCTGCCAACAGCCAGTTCTTCATCATGTTCGACCAGGGCGATTTCCTGAACGGACAATATACCGTCGTCGGGCAGGTGACGGCGGGTCTCGATGTGCTTGATGCGATCAAGCGCGGCGAGGGGGACAACGGCGCGGTGATCGGCGATCCGGATGTGATGGTCGCGGTGCGCGTCACCGAGTGACGCCCACCCCAGAGGGGCCCGGGCCAAGGGGGGCGCTGCCCCCGCTCGGACCCCCCGGGAGAGTGTGGACAGAGAATGAGGGACAGGGCCCCTGTCAGGCTGGACCGGCTCGACGCCTTCGGGGTGGTCGGGCTGACCGGGTTTGCGCTGCTTCTGGCTTTCAACCAGGTCGTGATCAAGATCACGAACGGCGGGTTGCAACCGGTCTTCTTTGCCGGGCTGCGGTCTGCGGGGGCGGTGATCTGCATTGCGCTTTGGTGCCGGTGGCGGGGGATTTCGGTCCGCGGAGACAGAAGCGTCACCCTTGCCGGAATCGTCACCGGCACCATCTTTGCCTTCGAATTCCTGTGTCTTTTCATCGCGCTTGACCTCACGACGGTCAGCCGGACGGCGGTGATCTTCTATTCCATGCCGGTCTGGATGGCGATCCTTGCGCATCTTTTTGTGCCGGGCGACCGGCTGACGGGGGCCAAGACGCTGGGCCTTGCGCTGTGCATGGCGGGCGTGGCGCTGGCGATGACGCAGCGAAGCGGGGGCACGGCCTCGCTTTGGGGTGATCTGGCGGCGCTGGGTGCGGCCTGGGGCTGGGCCGCGACGGCGATGATGGCGAAGGCGTCGCCGCTCAGACGCTTGCCGCCGGAGGGGCAGCTTCTGTGGCAGGTGGCCGTCTCGGCGCCGATCCTGCTGCTGCTGGCGCCCGTGTTCGGCCCGCTCTTGCGCGCGCCGGAGCTGATCCACTGGGCGGGGCTGGCCTTTCAGGTCGTCGTCGTGGTCAGCGCGGGCTTCATCTTCTGGCTCTGGCTGCTCGCGCGCTATCCGGCTTCGGGTGTGGCCTCGTTCAGCTTTCTCTCGCCGGTCTTTGGCGTCGGGCTGGGCTGGCTGTTGCTGGGCGAAACGGTGGGCTGGCCGCTGGTCGCGGCGCTGCTGCTTGTTGCGGCGGGGCTTGTCGCGATCAACCGTGCACCGGCCGATTCGGGTACTGGAAACCATGGTTAATCAGCGATTTGGCAAAAATGTCACGCATCGGTATCGCGTCGGTATCACGTCGGTATTGCGTCGGTGCGGTTTTGCCTGCGGCGGCTGGCCGGCGGCATCGTGAAGGGATCGTGCGGCGGCGCGGGGGGTGGCGCAACGCTCAGGTGCCGCAGAAGGTGCGGGTGACGCGCTCGGCCTCGGCCGGGGGATCGGTCCAGGGGGCTGCGGGCGTGAAGGGGTCGGTCACGGCGGCCAGCATCGCCGCGACGGGCGCAAAGTCGCCGGCAACGCCCGCGGCGATGACCGCCTCGATCCGGTGGGTGCGGGGGATCACGGCGGGGTTCGTCCCCGCCATCAGGCCGGCATCGGGCGCGCGGGCCAGCCAGCGCGTCTCCCATGCGGAAAAGGCGTCGCGGTCGGCGAACTGGTCGCGCGCGGCGGCGGTGCCGAGCGCGCGGAAGGTGGCGGTGAAGTCCGACCCGTCGCGCGCCATCAGGCCAAGCAGCGCCTCGATCAGGGGGCGATCCTCATCCGAGGTGCGCGCAAGGCCGAGCTTGGCGCCGAAGCGGGCGAGCCATTCGGCCCGATAGAGCGCGCCGAAGCGGTCGATGATCGCGGTGAAGGCGTCGATGGCGGCATCGCGGTCGGGCATCAGCGGGATGAGCGCGGTGGCGAATTGCGCCAGGTTCCAGAGCGCGATCTGCGGCTGGTTGGCATAGGCATAGCGCCCGCCATGGTCGATGGCGGAAAAGACCGTGGCGGGGTGATAGGCATCCATGAAGGCGCAGGGGCCGTAATCGATGGTCTCGCCCGAAATCGCGCAGTTGTCGGTGTTCATCACGCCATGGATGAAGCCGAGCGCCATCCAGTCTGCAATCAGGCGTGCCTGCGCGGCGGTGACGGCGGCCAGCAGGCCCGCGGGGCCCTCCGCGCCGGGGAAGTGGCGCGCGATGGCGTGGTCGGTCAGCACCGCGAGCGCCTCGGTATCGCCGCGGGCGGCGAAGAACTGGAAGGTGCCGACACGGATATGGCTGGCGGCCACGCGGGTCAGCACCGCACCGGGCAGCGCGGTGTCGCGCCAGACCTCTTCGCCCGTCAGCGTGGCGGCGAGCGCGCGGGTGGTGGGCACGCCCAGGGCATGCATCGCTTCGGAGCAGAGGTATTCCCGCAGGACGGGCCCGAGCCAGGCGCGGCCGTCGCCGCCGCGCGACCAGGGGGTGCGGCCCGCGCCCTTGAGCTGGATGTCACGGCGCAGACCGTCGGTCCCAAGAACCTCGCCGAGCAGGATCGCCCGGCCATCGCCAAGCTGGGGGTTCCAGTGGCCGAACTGATGGCCGGCATAGGCCTGGGCGAGCGGCAGGGCGCCTTCGGGCAGGCGGTTGCCGGCAAAGACCGCGGCCGCATCGGCGGGGGCGACGGCATCGGGGTCGAGGCCGAGCAGCCGGGCGAGACCGGGGTTCAGCGCGATGAGCTGCGGTGCACGGACCGGTGTCGGCGCGAGCGCGGCAAAGAGCCGGGCCGGCAGGCGGGCATAGCTGTTGTCGAAGGGGAAATGCAGGGTCATCGCGCGAATGCTAGCGCGCCCGTGGGGCCGCCCCCAACCCCGCGGGCGCCCCGCGCCACACCGACCCGGCGGGGGGCCGGGAGGGGGTGGGTGGGACCCGCGGAAAAGAAGTAGCCACAAAAACCCGGGGG
>JBEIDZ010000043.1:0-11396 GCA_040383215.1 Paracoccaceae bacterium
CCCCGCGCCTCATCCCCCCGCCTCAGTCCCTCGGCGCACCCCCGGCAAAGACATTGGCCTCGCGATAGCTCACCTCCGCCTCCTGCATCTCCAGATGCAGCCCGCGCCCGGTGAAGGGATGCGCGCGCGCCAGCGCCTCGTCGAAGGCGATCCCCAGCCCCGGCTCCTGCGGCGGGCGGACAAAGCCCTCCTCCACCCGGATCGTCCCGCCGATCAGCGCGTCATGAAACGGCGTCTCGATCGTCTCGGCCATCAGCAGGTTCGGGATCGCCGCCGCCAGATGCAGGTTCGCCGCCCATTCCACCGGCCCGGCATAAAGATGCGGCGCGACCTGCACGTTATGCGCCTCTGCCAGCGCCGCGATCTTGCGCGCCTCCCAGATGCCCCCCGCCCGGCCGAGTGCCGGCTGCAGGATGCGCGCCGCCCCCGCAGCCAGCACCGCGGCAAACTCGGCCAGCGTCGTCAGCCGCTCTCCGGCCGCGACCGGCACCGGCACCGCACGTGCGACCTCGGCCATCGCCGCGACATTGTCGGGCGGCACCGGCTCCTCGTACCAGAGCGGCGCAAAGGGCGCGATCGCCTGCCCCATCCGGATCGCCCCCCCGGTCGAAAACTGCCCATGCGTGCCGAAGAGAAGGTCCGCCCGGTCCCCCACCGCCTCCCGGATCGCCCGGCAGAAGGCGACCGACCGAGAGATGTCCGACATCGCCGGCTGATGCCCCGACCGGATCGTATAGGGCCCCGCGGGGTCGAACTTCACCGCCGTATAGCCCTGCGCCACCATCATCGCCGCGACCTCGGCCGCCTGCCCGGGATCGGCCCAGAAATCCGGCAACACATGCGCCGGCGTCTGCGGATAAAGATAGGTATAGGCCCGCAGCCTGTCGTTCACCCGGCCCCCGATCAGCGCATGCACAGGCCGTCCCCGCGCCTTGCCGAGGATATCCCAGCACGCGATCTCCAGCCCCGACCACGCCCCCATCACCGTCAGATCGGGTCGCTGGGTAAAGCCCGCCGAATAGACGCGGCGGAACATCAGCGCGATGTTTTCGGGGTTCTCCCCCTCCATGTGCCGGCCAAAGACGTCGCGGATCACCGCCACCATCGCGTCCGGCCCCACGCTCGCGCCATAGCATTCGCCATAGCCGACAATTCCGTCCGTCGTCGTCAGCTTCGGGATGATCCAGTATCGCCCCCCCCAACCCGGCGCGGGGCAGGAGGTCACGATGACGTCAAGATCGGCCAGCTTCACGGCATCCTCCTCCATGGCCCGGCCGCGTCCATCGCAGTCCGCCCGATCGGACAGGGCGCCCCCGCCCCGGCGATCCCGCGCGTGCCTTCGCGGTCCGCCCAAAGACTGGCGCGCAATCCCCCCGGCCGCCCGGCCGAAAGCGACGCCTCATGTCGTCTCCGGCCGCCCGGCCCGGCCGGCCAGAAACACGGCCAGGCACAGCACCATCAGCCCCGCCGACACCAGGAAGGGCGCGCCCGGAAAGCCCGGACCCTCTCCCGCGGTGAAGGCGTAAAAGACCTGCGTCAACACCAGCGGCGCAAAAATCTGCGCCACCGACCGCACCGATGAGATCACGCCCTGCAATTCGCCCTGCCGGTCGTCGGGCGCAGCCTTGCTCATCTGCGCCTGCAGCGCCGGCGTGACGACCGCGCCCAGGGCGGTCAGCGGCGTCAGCCACAGCGCCGTCTGCCCGTCCCGGACGATGGCCAGCACCACAAAGGCCGCAAGGTTGAAGCAGAGCCCGTAAAGAATCGTCCCCCGCTCACCCAGCCGCGCCAGAACGATGCGGATCAGCCCCGCCTGCACCACCGCCACCGCGATCCCGAAGAGCGCAAGCGACGCCCCCACCATGCCGGGCGACCAGCCGAAGGCCTCCTTGGTGAAATAGACCCAGACCGCCGGATAGACGATGAAGGCGAATTCATACAGGAAGAAGAGGCTCAGGAACCGCCCCACCCCCGGCAGCGCCGTGATCCCCCGGAACGCCCCAAAGGGATTGGCGCGGGCCAGCCTGAAGGGCCGCCGTGTCCGGTCCGTCACCGTCTCGGGCAGCACCAGCCAGCCAAAGACCGCATTCGCCCCCGCCAGCGCCGCCGCCGCATAGAAGGGCGCCCGCGTGCCCAGTTCGCCCAGCAGCCCCCCGATCACCGGGCCAAGGACAAAGCCCACACCAAAGGCCGCCCCCACCAGCCCGAACCGCGCCGCCTTCTTCTCGGGCGGCGTGATGTCGGCGACATAGGCGGTCGCCGTCGACTGCGTCGCCGCCGTGATCCCCCCGATCACCCGCGTCAGCAGCAAAAGCCAGATCGTGCCCGCGACCGCCCTCACGAGGTAATCCACGCACATCACGAGAAGCGACACCAGCAGCACCGGCCGCCGCCCGAACCGGTCCGACAGCGACCCCACGATCGGGCCGAAGATGAACTGCATCACCGCGAATGTCGTGGCCAGCACCCCGCCCCAGACCGCGGCCCCGGCAATATCGGTGCCGCCCACCCCGGCGATCAGGTCCGGCATCACCGGCAGGATCAGCCCGATCCCCATCGCATCCAGCGCAAGCGTGATCAGGATGAAGGCAAGGGCGCGGCGTTCGGTGCTCATGCACCCTCACTGGCCCAGCGCGCAGGCCGGCGCAATCCCGTTCCGCCCCGACACGCACGGGTCCGGGGGCCCTGTCACTCCCGCAGCGCCCGGGCCAGCACCTCCGGATCCACGTTCCCGCCCGAGGCGACGCAGATCACCGCATCCCCCGCGGCCTCGCCCGGATGAAAAAGCGCCGCCGCCAGCGCCACTGCCCCCCCGGGCTCAAGCACAAGCTTCAGATGCCGCGCCGCCACCGCCATGGCCCGCAGCGCCTCGCCATCCGTCACCGCAATCCCCGGCCCGGCCAGTTCAGCGAGCACCGGCAAGGTCAGCCGTCCCGGCTCGGGCGTCATGATCGCATCGCAGATCGTGCCCGACAGGCGCGGATTGCGCTCGGGCCTCCCGCTCCGCAGCGACCGCGCCATGTCGTCGAACCCCTCCGGTTCCACCGTGCGCACCCGCATCTGCGGCGCTTCCGCAGCAAGGGCAAGCGCGATCCCCGCCGACAGCCCGCCCCCGCCGCAGCAGACCAGCACATCCGCCCGCGTGATGCCTTCGGCCCGCGCCTGCCGCGCGATCTCGATCCCGCAGGTCCCCTGCCCGGCGATCACCTCCGCATCGTCAAAGGGCCGGATCAGCGTCAGCCCCCGCTCTTCCGCCAGCCGCGCCCCGATCGCGTCACGGTCCTCCGTCGCGCGGCGATACAGCACCACCTCGCCGCGCAGCGCGCGCGTCCCCTCGATCTTGGCGCGCGGCGCATCCTCGGGCATCACGATCACCGCCGGCACGCCCAGCAGCCGCGCCGCCATCGCCACCCCCTGCGCATGATTGCCCGACGAAATCGCCAGCACCCCCCGCGCCCGCACCGCCGGTTCAAGCGCCGTGACCGCCGCCCAGCCGCCGCGGAACTTGAACGACCCCGTCCACTGCAGGCATTCCGCCTTCACCAGCACCCGCCGCCCGGCGATCTCGTCCAGCCCCGGCGCCGACAGAAGCGGGGTCTCCCGGACAAGCCCCACGGACCTCTCCATCGCGGCCCGGATCATCGCGATGTTCATGCCATCCTCTCCAGCCATTGCCTCAGCGCGGCAAGCGATTGGGGTTCGTCCAGAAACGGCACATGCCCCCGCCCCGGCACGGTCACGGCCATCATGTCAGGCCGGCGCCGCCGCATCAGCGCGAAATCCCGCCGCGTCAGGATATCCGAATTCGCCCCCCGCAGACACAGCATCGGCAACCCCGCCGTCGCATCGAACAGCGGCCAGAGATCCGCCACCGGCAGCGCGCTGCCATCCAGGAACGTCTGCCGCAGCGCGGGATCATACCGCAGATGCAGCCCGTCGGCCCGCTCCTCGAAATGCGCCTGCACCTCGGCAAGCCAGCGCTCAGACGGCACCCCGCGGAACCCCGTCCAGGCCGCCGCCCGGGCCTCTGCCGCCTCGGCCCAGGTCGCCTGTGCCGGCCGCCGCCCCAGATAGGATGCGATGGTCTCGAGCCCGCGCACCCCGATCGCCGGCCCGATGTCGTTCAGCGTCAGCCCCGCCAGCCGCACCCCCGCAATCGCCGCCAGCCAGAGCGCGTACAGCCCCCCCCGCCACGAGACCAGGATCGCCGCCCGCCCGATCCCCAGATGGTCCAGCAGCGCCAGCGCATCAGCCGCCTCCTGCGCGACGGTATAGCTCGCAGGGTCCGCCCTGTCCGACAGCCCGCGCCCCCGGTAATCCATCGCGATCAGCCGCACCTGCCGCAGATGCGGGGCGACATGGTCGAAATCCCGCATGTTCCGGGTCAGCCCCGCCAGACACAGGACCGCAAGCCCCTCACCCTCGTCGCGATAGGCCAGCCGCGTCCCGTCCTCGGTTGTCATGAACCGGACCACGTCCGCCCCCTCCTCAGGCAGCCGGGGCATCCCCGCTCCAGGCCGCCTGAGCCGCCTCCATGTCCATCCACATGACCTCGATGACATTGCCGTCCGGGTCGCTCACGCTCTGGCCGAACATGTAGTCGCCCATCACCTGCGGCTTGTCGTTGTCGCGGCCCCCATGCGCCACGGCGGCCGCGACGAAGTCCTCGACGTCCTGCCTGCTGTCACAGGACAAGGCGACCAGCACCGAACAGGTCTTGTCCGGCTCTCCCACGGGACGCGGGGCAAAGCCCGCGAATGCCTCTCGCGTCATGACCATGAAAAAGATGGTGTCCGACACGACGACACACAGGTTGTCCTCCCCGGTAAAGCGCGGATCGAACGCAAAGCCCAACGCCTCGTAGAAGCGCCGCGACCGGGCAATGTCGGTCGAGGGCAGGTTGACGAAACACATCCTGGGCATGGTCCAATCCTTTCGTGCCAGCTTTCGGCAACAACCATCATAGGTCCGTCGCGCAAAGCATGATAGGGTCAGCGCTCTCGGATTCGATTCTGGAGGAACCGACATGGAAGCCACCCACGGCATGGTCTGGTGGACCGAACTCATGACGCGCGACCCCGACGCTGCGCGCGACTACTACACCAAGCTCTGCGGCTGGGAGTGGGACCCGGTGCCGATGGGCACCTCGACCTACTGGTTGGGCAAAAGGAACGGCGTCCCGCTCGTCGGCGTCATGGACATGGCCGGCCAGCCGGAATTCGACGGCACACCGCCGCACTGGTTCTCCTATTTCGCGGTCGATGATGTCGACGCCGCCTGCAAGGCAACCCGCGCCGCGGGCGGCAAGGTCCTGCGCGACCCCTGGGATGTGCCGGGGACCGGACGCATCGCCATTCTCCAGGACCCCACCGGCGCTGCCATGGGCCTGATGACCCCCGCCGCGCAGGCGTGAACCCTGATCACAGGGCGGCGGCGAACAGGCCTCAGAGATTCTCCGCCTGCGGCATGCCCAGCACGTGGAACCCGCCATCCACCCGCACGATCTCGCCGGTGGTAAAGGCGCCCGCCTCCGAGGCGAGCCACACCGCCGTCCCCCCCACCGCCTCGAGCGTCGGGTTGGACCGCAGCGGCGCATTCGCCTCGGTATGCCGGAACGTCGCCCGCGCCCCCCCGATGGCCGCGCCCGCCAGCGTCTTCATCGGCCCCGGCGAAATCGCGTTCACGCGGATGCCTTCGGGGCCAAGATCATTGGCCAGATACCGCACCGACGCCTCCAGCGCCGCCTTCGCCACGCCCATCACGTTGTAGTTCGGCGTGACCCGGGTCGACCCCTGATAGGTCAGCGTCAGCAGCGTCCCGCCGCCTGCCATCATCGGCCGCGCCCGCCGCGCCAGATCGATCAGCGAATAGCACGAGATATCGAGCGATCGGCGGAAATTGTCCCGCGTCGTGTTGATGAAACGCCCCGTCAACTCGTCCTTGTCCGAATAGGCAACGGCATGGACCAGGATATCGAGCCTGCCCCAGCGCGCCTCCAGCGCCGCAAACACCCGGTCGAGCGAGCCTGCATCCGTCACATCGGCGTCCACCAGGAAATCCGACCCCAGCGACTGCGCCAAAGGCTGCACCCGCTTGCCGAAGGCTTCGCCCTGATAGGTGAAGGCCAGCTCCGCCCCCGCCGCCCGCATCGCCTGCGCGATCCCCCAGGCGATCGAACGGTCGTTCGCCACGCCCAGGATCAGCGCGCGCCTGCCCTGCAACGGCTGCGTCATCGTGCCCTCGGTCATGGCATCACCCCCGGAACCGCGACAGCAGCATCGACCCGTTGGTGCCGCCAAAGCCAAAGCTGTTGGTCATCACCGTATCAAGCCCCGCATCATCCACCCGCACCCGCGCGATCTCGGCCGGGTCGATGGCAGGGTCGAGCGTCTCGATATTGATCGAGGGCGCGATGAAGTCGTGCTCCAGCATCAGCAGGCAGTAGATCGCCTCCTGCGCCCCGGTCGCGCCCTGGCTGTGGCCCGTCATCGACTTGGTCGAACTGACCGGCGGCACCCTGCCCCGGCCAAAGACGCGCCGCACCGCCTCGATCTCGCCCACATCGCCCACGGGGGTCGAGGTGCCATGCGCGTTGATATAGCTCACCCTCCGCCCCGCCGGCAGGGTCGACAGCGCCAGCCGCATCGCCCGCTCCCCCCCCTCGCCCGAAGGCGCCACCATGTCATGCCCGTCCGATGTCGCGGCAAAGCCCGTCACCTCGGCATAGATCTTCGCCCCCCGCGCCTCGGCGCGCCCCAGCTCCTCCAGCACGACAATCCCGCCGCCGCCTGCGATCACGAACCCGTCCCTGTCGGCGTCAAAGGCGCGCGACGCCTGTTCCGGCCTGTCGTTGTATTTCGACGACATCGCCCCCATCGCATCGAAGAGGCAGGACAAGGTCCAGTCCAGCTCCTCTCCGCCACCGGCAAAGACCACGTCCTGACGGCCGAACATGATCTGCTCCGCCCCCGCCCCGATGCAATGCAGCGACGTCGAACAGGCCGAGGTGATCGAATAGCTGATCCCCTTGATCTGGAACCCGGTCGACAGGTTCGCCGCCACGGTCGAACACATCCCCTTCGGCACGGCCAGCGGCCCGATCTTGCGGGGGCTGCCGGTCGCCAGCACCGTCTGATGCGCCGCAAAGAGCGCCGAGGTCGAAGGCCCCCCCGACCCCGCGATCAGCCCCGTGCGCGGGTTGGACACCTCGTCCGGCGCCAGCCCCGAATCCGCAATCGCCTGCTCCATCGCAAGATAGGCATAGGCCGCCCCCGGCCCCATGAACCGCATCCTGCGCTTGTCGATATGCGCGGCCGGATCGATCTTCAGCGTACCCGCCACCTGGCTGCGAAAGCCGTATTCCGCCATCTGCTCGGACCGCTCGACGCCCGACCGGCCGGCCTTCAGCGCCGCCGTGACCTCGGCGACCGAATTGCCGATGGGCGAGATGATCCCCAGCCCCGTGACAACGACGCGGCGCATGGCCAGCCCCTCCCCTGCACGCCGTCAGCTCGCCGACAGCGCGACCTTCATGTCCTTGACAAGATAGATCGTCTCGCCGTCCGCCTCGACCCGGCCATCGGCCACGCCCATGGTCAGACGGCGCGTCTGCATCGCCTTGGTGAAATCGACGAAATAGGTCAGCCGCCTGCGGTCCGGCCGGACCATCCCGGTCAGCTTCACCTCGCCCACTCCCAGCGCATAGCCGCGCCCCTCCCAGCCGCGCCAGCCCAGGTTGAACCCCGTCAGCTGCCACAGCGCGTCAAGCCCCAGACAGCCCGGCATGATCGGATTGCCCGGAAAATGGCATGCAAAGAACCACAGGTCGGGGTGGATGTCGAATTCGGCCACCACATGGCCCTTGCCATGCGGCCCCTCGTCGGCGCTGATGTCGGTCACGCGGTCCATCATCAGCATCGGCGGCAGCGGCAATTGCGCATTGCCCGGCCCGAACAGCTCGCCCCGCGCGCAGGACAGCAGTCCTTCCCTGTCGAATTGCCTCGGGAAACCAGCCATCGGCCCGACGTTGCCTTTCGGTGTCACGGATCAGCCGTTCCTCTAGCATCCCCCGGACGGCCACGGCAAGTGCGGCCCGCCGGGCCAGACCAGAGCCGGACGGAAACCGATTGAAACCGGACCCCTCCGGCACATATGATCGTGCCATGACAGACCTCACGACACCGGTGACGGCCGCAGAAACCGAACGCGGGGCAACCTGGCTTTCGGGCGGCGGGCTCAGGCCCACACGGCAACGCATCGCGCTCGCCGCGCTTCTGGTGGGCGACGGGCAGAACCGCCACGTCACCGCCGAAAGCCTTTTCGACGCGGCCACCCGCGCCGGCGAACATGTCTCGCTCGCCACCGTCTACAACACGCTGCGCGCCTTCTGCGACGCGGGCCTGCTGCGCGAAATCACCGTGGACGGCACCTGCGGCTATTTCGACACCAACATGTCCGATCATCCCCATTTCTACTGGGAAGACACGGCAACCCTGTCGGATGCACCGGCCCGCGAACTCGACATCCGCCGCCTGCCGCATGCCCCCGACGGCACCGAAATCGTCGCCGTGGACGTGATCATCCGCCTGCGCCACCGCTGACCCGCGCCCGGCTGTCCGTCAGTCCGTCAGAACCATTGCCCCGGCTCCATCAGCCCCAGCTCCATGAGCTGGCGCGACGACCAGCCGAAAGCTTCCGATCCCGACCAGCGAAACCCCGTGATCGCCGCCCTCGGCCCCGGATTGCGCCGCAGCGACTTGGCCACGCGGAACGACGCGATGACCGCGGTCGGGCTGTTGTGCCACTGGCAGGCAAAGGTATTGTATTCCTCGTCCGAAAATGTGTGATCGGACTGCAGCACCAGCCCCGGCCTGGTGCGGAAGATGCCGATCCGGTCGATCCGCCGCCGCTCATAGGGGACATGCTCCTCGAACCGCCAGCGCAGCCCGCCGTAGAAATCCATCTGGCGTTCCTTGCGCTGCCCGTCCCGCCCATAGCGGACCAGCGCATAATGCCCCGTCCGGTCGAAAAAGGCCGCCTCGCGATCAACCCCGTCGGGATGCGTGGTCAGGTCCGCCGCATAAAGGTCGATGACATAGCAAAGCACGCTGGCCCGCCGCTCGTCGGCACAGAAGGCGCAAAGCTCGCCGATCGTCCGGTCCTCGCAGAACGGATAATGCAGGTATTCGGCGTTGTAGACATAGGCCATCAAGGTCCCGTCCGGGGCCGCGGCGATCATCGCATTCACCGCCGTCTCGACCGCGTCATCCGCCAGCATGTCGTGCCCGATCCGGATCGTCCTGTCCTCCAGCGCAGGATCGATCTCCTGCCCGTCGGGGGCAAAGACCACGATCTGCCGGAATCCCTTCTCCAGATGGTAGCGGATCGTCGATCCCGTCTCGATTCCGTCCTCGCTCAGGATCAGGCAGACCGGCCCGCCCGAAAGAAGACCCCTCCCCTTCGCCAGAAACTCAGCCAGACCGCCGAACCGCATCAGGACAGGCCCCTCAAACCCCAGTCACGACTCTGCGGTCCGCCGCGCGCCATTGCAAGTGCAGGGTGCTTTCGCTAGGTCAGCACGTCACCTTCACCCTTCGGACCATCACGCCATGACCACGTCCCCGCGCCGCGTGTTCATCAAGACCTACGGGTGCCAGATGAACGTCTACGACAGCGAGCGGATGGCCGAAACGCTCGCCCCGCAGGGCTATGTCCGCACCGACACCGCCGAGGATGCCGACCTCGTCCTGCTCAACACCTGCCACATCCGCGAAAAGGCGGCCGAAAAGGTCTATTCCGACCTCGGCCGGCTCAAGCCGCTGAAAGAGGCCAATCCCGATCTCAGGATCGGCGTCGCCGGCTGCGTCGCCCAGGCCGAGGGCGAGGAAATCCTGCGCCGCATGCCGCTTGTCGACCTCGTCGTCGGCCCGCAAAGCTACCACCGCCTGCCCGCGATGGAGGCCGCACTGCGCGACGGCCGCAAGGTCGTCGACACCGACATGCCGCTTGACGACAAGTTCACCGCGATGGGCCCCCGCCCCCGCGCCGCCCGCGGCCCCGCCGCCTTCCTCACCGTCCAGGAAGGCTGCGACAAGTTCTGCGCCTTCTGCGTCGTCCCCTATACCCGCGGGGCCGAGGTCAGCCGCCCCGCCGACCGCATCCTCGCCGAGGCGCGCAACCTCGTCGATGCCGGCGTGCGTGACATCACGCTGCTGGGCCAGAACGTCAACGCCTGGCACGGCGAACCCGGCGGCCTTGCCGCGCTCATCGCCGCGCTCGCCCGTATCGACGGGCTCGACCGCATCCGCTACACGACCTCGCACCCCAATGACATGGACGATGCCCTCATCGCCGCCCACGGGTCCGAAACCAAGCTCATGCCCTACCTGCACCTTCCCGTGCAGTCCGGCTCCGACCGCATCCTCAGGGCGATGAACCGCAGGCACACGGCTGACCAGTACCTGCGCCTTGTCGACCGCATCCGCGCCGCGCGCCCCGACATCCTGCTCTCCTCCGACTTCATCGTGGGCTTTCCCGGCGAGACGGACGAGGATTTCGAGGCCACCCTCGCCCTCATCCGCGCTGCAGGTTTCGGCGCCGCCTTCTCCTTCCGCTACTCGCCCCGCCCCGGCACGCCCGCAGCCGAACGCCCCGCCCCCGCGCCCGATGTCGCCGACGACCGCCTGCAACGCCTCCAGGCGCTTGTCACCGCAGGGCAGCGCGCGGCCCAGAATGCGATGGTCGGGCGCGAGGTCGGCGTCCTCTACGAACGCGCCGGGCGGCTGCCCGGCCAGATGGCCGGCAAATCCGACCACCTGCACGCCGTGCATGTGCCCGATGCCTCAGGCCAGATCGGCGAACTCGTCCGCGTGCGCATCACCAGCTCCGCGCCGAACTCGCTTTCGGGCTTGCGCTTGGGCTGATCGGCAACACTTCGTTTCTTTTTCAGAAACGATACTCCGCCGATTCAGCGACTTAAGCCCGGTCCAGGCGTCAGACACAGCCTTTCGGCGCAGAGTGCAACGCCGCGCCGTCTTTACTTTGTCCCCGATTCTCATAACGCTCATCAGTTAACAAAGGGTATACGGCAACCGGACAGTGCCGGGGACACCTGACGTGACGCGAACGACACCACACCCTTCCGGACCCGGACCCGGGCCCGGGTTGCCCGCCGAAACCGCCGCCCGGCGTTTCGCGGTCACAGGTCCACCCACCCGCCTGCCCGCAGAACGGTCATGGCGCAGGATAACTGCAACACTCAGGAGACATCACGATGATACGCCCGGTTTTGTTGACAATTTTCGCGGCCGGAGGAATGACGCTGGCCGGCTGTATGCCCACGCCGGCGGGACTGGCCTCCACGCCTGTCGTGATCGAAACCCCCGAAGGTCAGGTCA
>JBEIDZ010000044.1:0-11328 GCA_040383215.1 Paracoccaceae bacterium
GGCAAGACGACGCTGACCCTGCATGTCGTGGCCGAGGCGCAGAAGGCCGGGGGCGTCTGCGCCTTTGTCGATGCCGAACACGCGCTCGACCCCAACTATGCGAGGAAACTCGGCGTCAACCTTGACGAGCTTCTGATCTCCCAGCCCGATACCGGCGAACAGGCGCTCGAAATCGTCGATACGCTGGTGCGTTCGGGGGCGGTGTCCTGCGTGGTGGTCGACTCGGTCGCCGCCCTGACGCCCAAGTCCGAGCTTGAGGGCGACATGGGCGACAGTTCCGTTGGCGTCCATGCCCGGCTGATGAGCCAGGCGATGCGCAAGCTCACCGGTTCGATCTCGCGCTCGAACTGCATGGTGATCTTCATCAACCAGATCCGGATGAAGATCGGCGTCATGTTCGGCAGCCCCGAGACGACGACGGGCGGCAACGCGCTCAAGTTCTATGCCTCGGTCCGGCTCGACATCCGCCGGATCGGCGCGATCAAGGACCGGGACGAGGTCGTGGGCAACACCACCCGTGTCAAGGTGGTCAAGAACAAGGTCGCCCCGCCCTTCAAGGAGGTGGAATTCGACATCATGTATGGCGAGGGCATTTCCAAGACGGGCGAGTTGATCGACCTCGGCGTCAAGGCCGGCGTGGTCGAGAAGTCGGGAAGCTGGTTCTCCTTCGCCGATGAACGCATCGGCCAGGGTCGCGAAAACGCCAAGCAGTTCCTCAGGGACAATCCTTCCGTTGCCCTTGCGATCGAGGACAAGGTCCGCGCCTCCCATGGGCTGGACTTCGGCTTCGCGCCCGAACCCGCCGAGGCCGATGACAGCATGATCGAGCCCTGACGCAACGGCCATGCAGGGCTGTCCGGCGGACAGCGCAGGCCGCCTTTGTCCGGGGCGATCCTTGTGCTGCGTACCGCCGTTTCGGACACGATCACGACAGCTGATGCCTGCCCGCCGCGACCGGGGCAACGCCGCCAAGCCGGCGATGCCTTCAGGCTTTGGGCGGGGTCTTGTGCGTTCCATGTGAGAGGCGATGCTTGAAGGACGTCCAGCCCATGGCGCGAGCCCTGACATCCCGGCCCTCTGGTCATGTCGCCTCGCGATTGCGCGACGCGTGAGCATGCGCTTGGATCGGCCCCGGCAAGGGCGAGGCTCCCTGCCCCTTGCCCAAGGACCGTCGCCTCAGCTTGCCCTGCCCCACTCCCCTGCCCTGCGCCCCGTCCCAAGCCTCGGGACAGGTTCCGTTCAGGCAGG
Organism: Paracoccaceae bacterium; assembly: GCA_040383215.1. Classification (GTDB taxonomy): domain Bacteria; phylum Pseudomonadota; class Alphaproteobacteria; order Rhodobacterales; family Rhodobacteraceae; genus JBEIDZ01. The sequence continues at coordinate 1,249 of JBEIDZ010000044.1, forward strand.
AGGCTCCCCCTGCCGGCCGGCCGACCCTGGTGACGACAAGATGTGGCCGGCGCCCCCTTCCGCCGAAAACTCTCGGTCAGGACGGCTGGCAGCACCACGTGACCGCAGCCTTCCAGGGATCGCTCCGCGGCACCTGCGGGCCTTGCATCGAAAGACGGCGCCGTCGCCTGACCGCCGCAATACCGACGCGATGCCGACGTGGCGTCAAGGCGGCTTGCGCCACTCCTGCCACTTCGCGATCCGGCGCGCATCTGCCACATGGCACGACCCGGCCAGCCGGTTTGCCGTCCTGACGCCTTTTGGCGCCGGCCGCTACGGCTGCCCGTTGCGTTCCGGTCGATCCCGCCCCATCTCTCGTCCATGACCGATCTGACTGTCGCCACCTGGAACATGCAGAAGGGGTTCGGCACCGATTTCCGCCGCGATCCCGCGCGCTCGACCCGCATCATTGCCGCGCTCGGCGCCGACATCCTGGCCCTGCAAGAGGCAGACCGTCGCTTCCGCAGCCGCGCCGGCGTGCTCGACCTCGGCGCCCTGCGCGAGGCCACAGGCCTCACCCCGGTCCCCGTGCCCGCGCCGACCGGGACCCGGGCCCATGGCTGGCACGGCAACCTTCTGCTGACCCGCAAGGCGGATGTGCAGGACGTCCGCACCCTCCGCCTCTCGGGGATCGAGCCTCGCGGCGCGGTCATCGCCGACCTTGTCCACGGCGAAAAACCCTTGCGCATCATCGCTGTGCACATGGGTCTCATGCGCCGCGCGCGCGTGACCCAGGCGGCTGAACTGGCCGAGGAAATCGCCGGTGACGACCGCCCGACACTGCTTCTTGGCGACCTCAACGAATGGCGCCGGGGCGCGGCCTCGGCGCTTGCGCCACTCTATGATCGCTTCGCCCATGCGGCGACAGGCAGAAGCTTTCCGGCCCCGCTGCCGCTCTTCCCGCTCGACCGCATCTTCATCTCGCACGCCCCCCGCGCGGTGGATGCCGCGGTGCACGACACCCTCGCCGCGCGCCGCGCCTCGGACCATCTGCCGCTCGTCGCGCGGATCAGCTTCTAGCCGCCCAGCGCGATCGTCGTGGCCACCAGCACGACGCCCAGCAACGGCACCACCCAGCGCATCATGCGCGATCCACCCTCGACATAGCGGTCAAGCCCCAGACCGATGCCGAAGAGCATCAGGACCGCGATCCCGTTCGACCAGCGCATCGCGGCATGAGTGTCCCCGACAAGGAGAAAGGGCAGGACCGGCGGAAAGGTCGCCGTCACCACCACCACGAAAACCGCAGCCGCCGCGAGGAAATCTTCGCGCGTCAGCCGCGGCGCGTCATCTTCGCCCGCCGCCCGCTCGACCAGCGCGGCGAGCCACCCCGCCTCCGCATCGCTCAGATGCCGCCCGCTCCCCACTGGCAAGAGCCCCCGCACCAGACAGCCTTCGCACCCGCCGGCGCCCGCCGCAACCGCGCGACCAGCACCTGCCGCCGCCCCCGTTCGGCCGCGGTGGTCAGCAGATGCATCACCCCGTCCACGATCCCCCAGGCCAGGTTGCACCCGAGCGCGGCGAACAGGATGCTGCGCACCTGCTGGCCCTCGGCCAGCGCCACACTCATCGTGCCGGTGAAGGTCAGCGTCATCAAAAGACCGAACATCACCTCCGACAGCCGATCCACCGGGTCGAGCGACCTGTCGATCCAGTTCCCCTCGCGCATCGCACTCACTCCTGCAAAGGCCACATCGCTGGTCTGCGACCGGAGAAGAGGCTAAACCGGTGCGGACCGTTCCATAGGGTGCCCCGATGTTCACGGCCCTTGTCATCCTCCTCTATGCGCTGCAGTTCGCCATCATCCTGCGCGTGCTGCTGCGCCCTGCCCTCCTGCCTACGGTACGGCTCGGCTGGGTCATGGTCATCGCGCTGGTGCCGTTCCTCGGCATCCTGCTCTACATCTTCTTCGGCGAAATCCGTCTCGCCCGCACCAAGGCGCACCGCATCACGCTGGTGCGCCAGCGCTTTGCCGACCTGATGTCCCACGGCCCTGCCGACATGGCCGCCCCTGACGGCATGGTCCGCCCCGCCTTTGCCACCGGTCAGGCCACCAGCGGCTTCCCTCCCGTGCCCGGCAACCGCGCCGTCATGCTGCCCGAAGGCGACGCCCAGCTCGACGATCTTCTGGCCGAGATCGAGGGGGCCACGCAGTCCGTCCACATCGTCTTCTACATCTGGCTGCCCGACGGCCTCGGCACCCGCCTGGCCGAAGCCGTGGCCCGCGCCGCCCGCCGCGGCGTGGCCGTGCGCATCCTGGTCGATGATCTGGGCTCCCGCCCGCTGATCCGCTCGCCGCTCTGGCCGATGATGGAAAAGGCCGGAGTCCGCCTCGCCCGCGCCTTCCCGCTTGGCAATTTCGCGATCAACGTGCTTTTCCAGCGGCTCGACCTGAGAAACCATCGCAAGATTGCGGTCGTCGACAACCGCGTCACCTGGTGCGGCAGCCGCAATGCGGCCGATGCAGCGTTCGCCCCCAAGGCCCGCTTCGGCCCCTGGGTCGACATCCTGATGCGCGTCGAAGGCCCGCTCGTGCGTCAGATGCAGGCCGTCTTCCTGCAGGACTGGCTGCTTTATGCCGAAGGCGATGACCACCTCTCCGACCTCGTCGCCGCGCCGCAAGCCTCGATCCCCGGCGGCTTCATCGGCCAGGTGATTGCCACGGGCCCCGACCAGAGCGTGACCGGCCTGTCGGACACGATGTGCGCCATGCTCTTTGCCGCGCAGGAGCGTGTTCTCGTGACCACCCCCTACTACATCCCCGACCAGCAGACCCAGGCCGCAATCTGCGCTGCCGCCCTGCGCGGGGTTGCGGTCACGATGATCCTGCCCGCCCGCAACGACAACTGGATCGTCGGCGCCGCCTCGGAAAGCCACTACAACGAGCTTCTTGATTGCGGCGTGCGCCTGCACGCCTTCCGCCCGGGGCTCCTGCATTCCAAGATCCTGACCGTCGACGGCCGTCTCGCGCTGATCGGCTCGACCAACATGGACCGGCGCAGCTTCAACCTGAATTACGAAAACAGCATGCTGATCGACTCCGTCCCGATCACCACCGCACTCGACGCCGTCCAGTCGGGCTATACTGCCCGCTCTTCCGAGATCACGCTCGCCCAGGTCCAGGCCTGGAGCGTGCTCCGCCGCATCCGCAACAACAGCATCGCGCTGGGCGAACCACTGCTTTGACAGTGGCACCGCAGGACCCGCCGTGCGTCGGCACGTAGGCTCGGTCGGGGACGTGACGTAAGGGAATCCTCAATCGACTTGGCAATCCCCATGGCACCAGTGATACTCTCGACACACGTCGGTGCATTGCCGTCGCTCGCAAGGAGGTTCTCATGTCACTTACTTCGCGGCCCGCACGCCACCCCCTGACATCAACGGCCCTGGCCCTGATCCTCGTCGCCTCCCCCCTCGCGGCGGAGGAAGCAGGGACCCCGGTCGGCGATATCGGCGGCCTGTCACAGGACGACCTCTCTCGCGTCCTGCCCAGCCAGCGCGCCTATTCCCCCGCAGTCAACCGCAACTTCCCCACGCGCCCGCTTTTCGGTGACACGCACCTGCATACCGCCGTGTCGATGGATGCGGGCGTGGCCGGTGCGCGGCTGACGCCCGATGATGCATACCGTTTTGCAAAAGGGGAACAGGTCATCGCATCCTCTGGCCAGCCGGTTAAACTTACGCGCCCGCTCGATTTCCTCGTGGTTGCCGACCATTCGGACAACATGGGGTTCTTTCCGGCGCTGCTGGCCGGTGATCCTGACATGCTGGCCGATCCCACCGGACGGCGCTGGTACGACATGATGACCAATGGCAACGCGATGGCCGCAACGATCGAGCTTGTTGCGACACTGGGAGACAACTCCTTCCCGCCGGCGCTTGCCGTCCTGCCCGGATCAAAGCTCTATTCGGACGCATGGGACGCCACGATTGATGCTGCCGAGGTCAATAATGACCCTGGCCGGTTCACCGCGTTCATCGGCTATGAATGGACCTCGCAGGGGGCCTACAACATCCACCGCAACGTCATCTATCGCGACGGTGCCGACCTTGCCCGGCAGGTCATGCCATTCACTGTGTCACCGCCTCTCGGCAGCTCTCTGGATACGGATCTCTGGAAGTGGATGGAAGCCTACGAGGCCAAGACCGGAGGCGACGTGCTCGCCATTGCGCACAATGGCAACGTGTCCAACGGGCTGATGTTCCCGACTGAAACGCAGCCCCTGACAAACCTCCCCGTTGACCAGGCCTACGTCGAGGCACGCGCACGCTGGGAACCGCTCTACGAAGTCACCCAGATGAAAGGCGACGGAGAGACCCATCCCTTCCTGTCGCCCAACGACGAATTCGCCGATTTCGAGCGCTGGGATCAGGGCAACCTCAACCTCTCCGAGGCCAAGACGCCCGAGATGCTGCCCCACGAATATGCCCGCTCGGCGCTGAAGCTTGGCCTTCAGCTTGAACAGCAGTTCGGCACCAACCCCTACCAGTTCGGCATGATCGGCTCGACCGACGCCCATACCGGGCTGGCCGCAGTCGAGGAGGACAACTTCTGGGGCAAGGTCACGCCGATGGAGCCGAACCCCGAACGGCTGACCAATACCTTCATCACCGACCCCAACACCGGCCTCACGCTGATGGAATGGCAGGTTTCCTCCTCGGGCTTTGCCGCAGTCTGGGCGGCCGAGAACACGCGCGAGTCGATCTTCGACGCAATGGCACGGCGCGAGACCTATGCCACCACGGGCACACGCATGACGGTCCGGTTCTTCGCCGGCTACGACTTTACCGCCGACGACACGAACACCCGCAACCCCGCCGTGATCGGCTACGCCCGCGGCGTGCCGATGGGAGGTGAGTTGCACGCCGACCCGCAGAGCCGCGCGCCCACCTTCCTCGTCGCCGCGCTGCGCGATCCGATCGGTGCCAATCTCGACCGCTACCAGATCGTCAAGGGCTGGCTCGATGCCGACGGCAAGACCCACGAACAGGTCTATGACGTGGTCTGGTCCGGCGGCCGCGTCCCCGGGGCGGACGGCAAGCTGCCACCCGTCGGCAGCACCGTCGACGTCGAAAGCGCGACCTGGGCCAACACCATCGGCGCGCCTGAACTCATCGCCGTCTGGAGCGACCCCGATTTCGACCCGGCCGAGCCCGCCTTCTACTACGGCCGCGTGCTGGAAATCCCGACCCCTCGCTGGACGGCCTATGACTCTGCCTATTACGGCACCGAGCCTCTCCCTGGCACGGTCATGGAACTCCAGGAACGCGCCTATACCTCGCCGATCTGGTACAAGCCGAGCGAGTAGCAGAGGGCCCAAGGGACACCAGGATGCGGCCTCCGGTCTGGCAGGTGGCAAGACGCAGGCCGCATCTTCTGGGACACTTGGTCCGCATGCCTTTTTGGTTTACGAGGTTTCCGCCAGGTGTTAGCGATTGCCTCTAGTCGATGGCGGGAATGTCGCGCCGCCGTCCCCTGTCTGGGAGCAGCAAAATGCCGTCATTCCGCCAGAGCGTGAAGGTTCGGGTGTCACTGTTCAGTTGTGTTTCGATGATAACAGTCGCTCTTGTTCCCGCGATTGCGCAGGCGCAGGAGATCATGGACCGGGACGCGCTGAGCGATGTGTACCCGGGCGCGGCCTATTCGCCATATGCGCAAAGGGATTATCCGGACAAGGTTCTGTGGGGCGACACCCATCTGCATACGCGCCTGTCTGCGGATGCGGGGCTTTTCGGCAATACGCTGGGGCTTGATGATGCCTACAGGTTCGCACGGGGAGACGAAGTGGTTTCCTCGACCGGACAACCCGTCAGGCTGGGCCGGCCGCTCGACTGGCTGGTCATTGCGGACCACTCGGACGCCATGGGATTCTCGGACGACATGGCGACCGGTGCGCCCAGGCTGATGGCGTTCGAACAGGCGCGCGGATGGTATGAGGGGCTGCAGCAAGGTGGCATGGCGGCTGCCGATGCAGCGGTCAATCTGATCACGAATTTTGCCCAGGGCACGCTGCAGGAGGGGATGCTTGACGAATACTCACCGGGTTCGGCCACCTATGCGGCGGTCTGGGACAAGGTGATCGACACCGCCGAGCTTTACAACGATCCCGGCACGTTCACGACGATCATCGGCTTTGAATGGACCTCGCTGATCGCGGGCAACAACCTGCATCGCAACGTCCTTTTCCGGGATGGCGCGGACAGGGTCGGGCAGGTCGTCCCCTATACGACGCAGCCGCCGGTCGGCTCGCCCAATCCGCTTGACCTTTATGCCTATCTGGAAAACTACGAAGCCGTGACGGGCGGACAGGCCTTTGCGATTGCACATAACGGCAACCTGTCGAACGGCATGATGTTTCCCGTCGATTTCCAGTACACGGGCGAGGCGGTTGACGCCAACTACGTCCAGTTGCGGAACCAGTGGGAGCCTCTTTATGAAGTCACCCAGATCAAGGGCGATGGCGAGACGCATCCGATGCTGTCCCCCGACGATGCCTTTGCCAATTTCGAGATCTGGGACGCGGGCAATCTTGACCTGAGCGAGGCCAAGACGCCCGAAATGCTGAGGACCGAATATGCCCGGCAGGCCCTGATGAACGGCCTGATGCTCGAGGAACAGTTCGGAACCAACCCCTACAAGTTCGGAATGGTCGGGTCGACGGATGCGCATACGTCACTTACGGCCGTCGAAGAGGACAACTTCTTTGGCAAGACCGTCTCGTCCGAGCCTTCGGCAGAACGCATGCAGGGGGCCTTTGTCCGGACTGAGCAGGGCGCGTTCATGGATTACCAGCTGTCCGCCGGCGGCTATACCGGCGTCTGGGCCACCGAGAACACCCGGGAAGCGATCTGGGACGCGATGGCCCGGAAGGAAACCTACGCCACGACCGGCCCCCGCATGATCGTGCGCCTCTTCGGCGGCTGGGACTTTACCGCCGCCGATCTGGGCAGCCGGGAGCTTGCGCGGATCGGCTATGCGCGCGGTGTGCCGATGGGCGGCGACCTGCGGCCACGCGAAGGCGATGCCGCACCGAGCTTTATCGTCTATGCCCTTCGCGACCCGGTGGGCGCGAACCTTGACCGCATTCAGATCGTCAAAGGCTGGGTCTCCGCCGACGGGACGACGCAGGAGCGCGTCTATGACGTGGCATGGGATGCGGCGCGGACGCCGGATGCCAACGGGGTCCTTCCGCCAGTGGGCAATACGGTTGATGTCGCGAATGCCGGCTGGATGAACACGATCGGAGCGTCTGAGCTGGGCACGGTGTGGACCGACCCGGATTTCGATCCTGCTCTGCCTGCATTCTACTATGCCCGGGTCATCGAAATCCCGACGCCACGCTGGGTGGTCTATGATGCCAAACGGTTCGGCGTTCCGATCCCGCCCGAGGCCGAGACAAGCCATCAGGAACGCGCCTATACCTCGCCGATCTGGTATCAGCCCGGCGGCTGAGGTGACAGCGCGGCGACACCCCGCCCTGATCCGAAGTGCGGCGATCCTCGCCGCGCTTCTCCTTCTTGCCTCGCCTACCGCAGCCTGCCTCGCCTGCATCGCGATGCCGGACGACAGCCTCGCCGACAAGGCCGCAGCCGCCGAGGCCGTGGCGCTTCTCCGCCCCGACCCGCGCGATCCGTTCCGCTTCGCGCCTGTCGGCTTTCTCAAGGGCGGCCCGGTGGCCGACGCGGTCCCCTTCCTCGTCAGCCGCGCGCGCGCGGCCGAATTCGCCGCCGACCCCGCCGCCGCGATCGTCGCGACCTGGGCCCCCTCCGGCGGCTGGGCGATCCATGACATCGGCGGCACGGCACTGGCCGCGACGCTCTCCGACATCCTGTCCCGCGACCTGACCACGCCCGAGGCGCGGCGCGACGCTTTCGGCCCGCTCGTCGGTCACGCCGAACCCGCCATCGCCCGGATGGCGATGATCGAACTGGCCAGCATCCCCTATGCCGTCCTGCGCACGACCGACGTACGCATCGACAGGGCCGAGGTCGCCCGCATGGTCGCCGATCCGCTCTGGACGGAATGGGCCCCCATTGCGATCCTCCTCCTCGGTCTCTCGGACGATCCCGCCGACCGCGCCTTCATCCACCGCGCGGCCAGGCTTGCGGCCGAAAACGGCCGGACCACCCATCTCGCCGCCTGGATCACCGCCCTTCTGGAAACCAAAGGCACGGATGCACTCGACTGGCTCTCCGACACCTGGCTCTCCGATCCCTCCCACCCCGACGAGGTCCTGCGCCAGATCGGTCTCGCGCTTGCCAGCCATGCCGGACGGACCGATGCCACCGGTGCCGCCATCCGCGCCGCCGCCGGTCGCCTCGCCGCCGCCCGCCCGCCCGTTGCCGCCGCCCTGGCCGGCACGATGGCCGAACGCGGCGACTGGTCCTTGGCCGCCGACGCCGAGCGCTGGCTGGCCGAAGGGCGCATCACATCGCCCGCCGACAGTTTCCTTCTCACCCACTATGTCCTCGCGGCCGAGGCCGCCCGAACGGAGACCCAGCCTTGACCCGTCCTCTCCTTGTCCCGCTCCTCCTTCTGCTGACTGCAACAGCCGCCAGTGCCCATACCGGCGATGCCGCCGGCGCGGGTTTCGTCACCGGCTTCACGCATCCGCTGCTCGGCTGGGACCATGTCGCCGCGATGGTCGCGGTCGGCCTCTGGGGAGCCTTCCTCGGCGCGCCCGCGATCTGGGTCCTGCCCGTCGCCTTCCCGCTCGTCATGGCGCTCGGCGGCGCGCTCGGCGTCGCGGGCGTCCCTCTCCCCGGGATCGAAACCGGCATCGCCGCCTCGGCCCTCGTGATCGGGCTCGCCGTTGCGCTGGCCGCGCGCCCCCCGCTCTGGGTCGCCGCCGCCATCGTCGCACTCTTCGCCGTCTTCCACGGCCATGCGCATGGCACGGAAATGCCCGCCGCCGCCGATCCGATCGCCTATGCCGCCGGCTTCGTGATTGCGACCGGGCTTCTGCACCTCGCCGGCATCGCCTTCGGCCTGCTCGCCGCCCGTCCGGCAGGGCGGATCGCGGTCCGCGCGGCAGGGGGCGTGATCGCACTCGGCGGCGCAGCCTTCCTCGCCGGCGCCCTGTGAAGTTCACGCGGCCCCTCGCCACCGCCGCGGCACTCGTCGCGGTGGCCAGCCCGGCCGCTGCCCATGACGCCTTCGGCGACCTCGGCCCCTTCTACCAGGCCGCCCTCCACCCCCTTGCCGACCCGGCCCAGGGGCTTCTTCTGGTGGCAACCGCGCTCCTCCTGGCCCGCCAGCCACGCGCATCGGTGCGTCCCGCCTATGCCGCCATCGTGATTGCGGCCGGCGTCACGCTTGCCGCCGCCAGCTTCCTCCACCTGCCCGCCCCCGGACTGCGGACGATGGCCGTCGCAGCCCTCGCGCTTGCCCTTGCAACCCTTCTCGCCCCCCGTCCCGGCCCGACCGGCGCGACGCTTGCCGCTGCGCTCTTCGGCGCGGCGCTCGCCCTTCCCCTGGCAGCTGACACAGCCACAGTCGTCCCCCGCGCGGCCCTTCTCGGTCTGATCGGCGGTGCGCTCGGCATTGCCATCGTCACGCTCTGGCTCTGGGGGGCCGCCGAATGGGCCGACCGGCGCATCTCGCCGCTCGCAACTTCGGTCGCGGCCGCCTGGGTGGGCGCGATCGCGCTGATGGCCGCCGCCCTGCCCGCTTAAGTCAGAAGGCCGCCACCCGGGCGATGAACCACGACGCTGCCAGCCCCCCGGCCAGATAGCCAAAGACCCGCGCCCCCCGCGTCCCCCGCGTCGTCAGTCCCGCGACCGGTCCCGGATAAAGCCGGCTCAGCAACATGCCGCTCACCAGCACGACCGCCACGAACAGGACCTGCCCGATCTCCACTCCGACATTGAAGGCAAAAAGCGCAAGCGGCACCTCGCCCTCGGGCAGGCCGATCTCAAGAAGCGCCCGCGCAAAACCGAGGCCATGCAGCAGTCCGAAACCGAAGGCGACGATCCAGGGATACCGCTCGGTCAGTCGCAGCCCCCGCCCCTCGGGCTGCATCAGTTCCGCCGCGAGGAACA
>JBEIDZ010000045.1:0-11318 GCA_040383215.1 Paracoccaceae bacterium
CTGCCGTTCTTTGCGCCGGGTCCCGACGGGTCGGATCAGATGATGCTGATGACGGCGATCGTGATGGCGGTCGGCGTGGTTATACTGGGTGTCATCTTCTTCACCATCCATTCTCTGCCCGAACGGATGGCGCACCGCACGAAGAAGGTGCAGATGGAACTCGTCGCCGCTCTGTGCCTGCTGGCGCTGCTGTCGCAGGTTCATGCCTTCTGGATTGCGGCACTGCTTCTCGCTCTCATCGATGTGCCGACACTGGCGCGGCCGGTCGAACGGATTGCCGGGTCACTCGAACGCATGGCCGGCCGTGTGCAGGACGACGAAGCGGTGCTGCCCGTCACCGGTGCAGCCGCAGGCGAGCCGGAGGCGAGGTCCGGTGATGGGGCCGCCGGACAGTCGCGGCAGGAGGTCTGAGGCATGCTGGAACTCATCTTCTGCTCGATGATCACGATCCTCCCGGATTTCCTTTACCGCCGGTTCGTTCAGGGCAAGCGGATCGGACGCGAGATCACGCTTTTCTCTGTCTGGTACGAACTGCGGTACGGGATCACCGCATGCCTTGTGCTGGCGGTGCTGATGATCACCGTCATCTTCTACAATCACCCGGCTTCGAAGGCTGCAACGCTGTATTACCGGACCGTGCCGATCCTGCCCGAGACGGGCGGCCGGGTGGCCGAGGTCTATGTCCAGGGACGTGGGCGGGTCGATGCCGGGCAGCCGTTGTTCCGGCTTGATACGACACAGCAGGAGGCCGCCGCGACCACGGCCCGGAGCCGGATTGCCGAGATCGATGCACAGACAAAGATGGCGGCGGCCGAGCTTGCCGCCGCCGACGGGCAGGTCGCGCAGGCGCGCGGCGCGTTGCGCCAGGTGGAGGACGAGCTGCGCACCAAGACCGAGATCGCCGCGCGCAACCCCTCTGCCGTTCCGGCGCGCGAGATCGAGCGTCTGCAAGTGTCCTATCAGGAAGCCGAGGGTGCACTGGCGGCCGCCAGTGCCTCGCGCGAGGCGGCGCGGACGCAACTCGAGGTCCTGCTGCCGGCCCAGCGTGCGAGTGCGCAGGCGCAACTGGCCGAGGCCGAGGTGGCGGTGCAGAAGGGCACGATCTATGCGGGGGTATCGGGCATTCTGGAACAATTCACCCTGCGGGTGGGCGATGTCGTGAACCCGATGCTGCGGCCTGCGGGCATCCTGATTGCCGACGGCGACCGCGTGCGCCGCATCGCAGCCGGCTTTGGTCAGGTCGAGGCGCAGGTTATCCGTCCGGGTATGTATGCCGAGATCGCCTGCCCCTCGATGCCGCTGACGGTGATCCCGATGGTCGTGGTCGATGTGCAGGAGGCGCTGACCACGGGGCAGGTGCGGGTCAGTGACCAGCTTCTTGACGTGGCGCAGGTCGCGCGTTCGCCCGGCACGGTGCTGGCCTTCATGGAGCCACTGTACGAGGGGGGGCTGGACGCGTTGCCGCTTGGCGCGCTCTGCGTGGCCAATGCCTATACCAGCAACCATGATCGTCTGGCGTCGGGCGAGGTCACGGGCCTGCATGCCGTCGGCCTGCATGCCATCGATGCGCTGGGGGCGGTGCATGCCATCCTTCTGCGGGCGCAGGCGCTCATGCTGCCGGTCCGGCTTCTGGTGCTGTCGGGGGGGCACTGAGACGATCCGGGCAATTCTGAGGGACGTACCTCAAAAACCGGTGGACAGGGCAGCGCCGGCGGCGCTATGGTCCGACTCGCGGCGGCGGGGATGGTGTGGACCATCCCTATTTGCCCGAACGGGAGGAGTGACGGATGAAGCCCTTTTTTGCCTCCACGGCCTCGGCCGTGGCCATTGTGCTTGCGGTCGCCGGGTCGGCGCAGGCGCAGTCTGACCAGCTGACGCTGTGCTGGGCTGCCTGGGACCCGGCGAACGCGCTCGTGGAACTGTCGAAGGATTTCGAGGCCCAGTCGGGTATCACGATGTCCTTCGAATTCGTTCCCTGGACGAGCTATGCCGACCGGATGCTGAACGAGCTGAATTCGGGCGGGCAGCTGTGCGACCTGCTGATCGGCGACAGCCAGTGGATCGGCGGCGCGGCGGAAAGCGAACTCTACATCAAGCTGAACGATTTCTTCGCGGCCGAAGGGATCACGATGGATGATTTCATCCCGGCGACCGTGACCGGCTATGCCGAATGGCCCAAGGGGACGCCGAACTACTGGGCGCTACCGGCCTTTGGCGACGTGGTGGGCTGGTCCTACCGCCGCGACTGGTTCGAGCGGCCCGAGCTGCAGGAGGAATTCCAGGCGACCTATGGCCGTCCGCTGGCGCCGCCTGCCACGCTGGACGAGCTGATGGACATCGCGAAGTTCTTCCAGGGGCGCGAGATCGACGGCAACACCGTCTATGGCGCGGCGCTCTTTACCGAGCGCGGGTCCGAAGGGATCACGATGGGCGTGACGAACGTCCTTTACAACTACGGCCTGACCTATGGCACGGCGGACGAGCCCTACAAGCTCGATGGCGTGGTCAACACTCCCGAGGTCGTCAAGGGCCTCGAATTCTTCAAGTCGCTCTATGACTGCTGCACGCCGCCGGGGTCGTCGAACTGGTACATGTCCGAGACGATCGACGCCTACAAGTCGGGCCAGGCCGCGATGATGATGAACTTTGCCTTCATCTGGCCGGGCGTGAATTCCGACCCCAACGTGGGCGGGGACAAGTCGGGCTATTTCGCCAACCCGGCCGGTCCGGGCGGGCATTTCGCCCAGCTTGGCGGTCAGGGCATCTCGGTCGTCGCAAACTCGGACAATGTCGAGGGCGCGCTGGCCTATATCAAGTGGTTCGCGCAGCCCGAAATCCAGGCCCGCTGGTGGGAGCTTGGCGGCTATTCGGCGCTGAAGGCGGTGGTCGAGGATCCCGGCTTTGCGACGAGCCAGCCCTATGCGCAGACCTTCCTCGACTCGATGGCGATCGTGAAGGACTTCTGGGCAGAGCCGGCCTATGCGGCGCTGATGCTGGCCATGCAGGCGCGCGTTCACGACTATGTCGTGGCGGGCAACGGCACGGCGCAGGAAGCGCTGGACGGGCTGGTCGCCGACTGGACCGATGTCTTCGCGCACGATGGCAAGGTCGGACAGGGGAGGGTATGTTTTGGTTAACACCTATCCTCCCCGACCGCCGTCCGGCCCCCCGGAGAGAGGGCCGGACGACACGCCCTGACGGTGCATCCCCAGGCGCCCTTGGCGGCGACGAGCGCGTGGAACGAGGGGAAGGACGATGACCGAGACACCGATGATGCGCGTGGCGCGCGCCACGCCGCCGGGCCTTGCGCGGCGCGTGCGGGGTCTGTCCGACCGGACGATCGCCTGGATCTTCATTGCGCCGACCATCGTCCTGCTGTTGGCCGTCAACATCTTTCCGCTGATCTGGACGATCTATCTGTCGTTCACCAATTTCCGCGCCAACCGGCCGAACGAGCCTGTGGAATGGGTGGGCCTGCGGAATTACGAGCGCATCCTGACCGACGAAGACATCTGGATGACGATGCAGGCCACGGCCCATTTCGTCTTCTGGACACTGTTCTTCCAGGTGCTGATCGGGTTTGCGCTGGCCTGGCTGATCAACCGCAAGTTCCGGGGCAATGACCTCTGGACCACGCTGATCGTCCTGCCGATGATGCTGTCGCCGGCGGTGGTGGGGAATTTCTGGAAGTTCCTCTACCAGCCGCAGATCGGGCTTTTCAACTATGTCGTGTCGTTCTTCACCGGGATCGATCCGGCGAGTTTCGAGATGCCGGGATCGGTGACGCTGGCCCCTTGGGCGATCGTGATCGTGGACACCTGGATGTGGACGCCCTTCGTGATGCTGATCTGCCTGGCAGGGCTGCGGTCGATCCCCGACTACATCTATGAGGCGGCCGAGATCGACCGGGCCTCGAAATGGCGGCAGTTCTGGACGATCACGGTGCCGATGGTCCTGCCGTTCCTGATGCTGGCCGTGCTCTTCCGCGGGATCGAGAATTTCAAGATGTTCGACCTGGTGGTGCAGCTGACCGGCGGGGGACCGGGGGCTGCGACCGAGCTCACCTCGATCAACCTCAAGCGGGAGGCGTTCGAGAAGTGGCGCACGGGCTATGCCAGCGCCTATGCGATCATCCTCTTCGTGACGGTGTTCGGGCTTGCCTCGATCTATGTGAAGGCGCTGAACAAGGTGAAGGACAGATGAGCAGCTATTCCGTCACCGAACCTTCGGCCGCGCAGAAATGGGTCGCGGGCGTGCTGGTCGCGCTTTATGCGCTGATCACGCTTGTGCCGCTGATCTGGATCGTGATGACGGGGTTCAAGTCCCCGCCCGATGCGATTGCCTATCCGCCCAAGGTCGTCTTCGAGCCGACGCTCGAAGGCTATGTGAACCTTTTCACCACGCGGACGCGGCTGTCGCCCGAGGAGATTGCCAACCTGCCGCCGCCCGAGACGTGGTATGACGAGATCGTGCGGTCGCGCGACATGGTCATCGTGGAGGCCTCGCGGTTCGGCGAGCGGTTCCTCAACTCCGTGGTGATCGGCTTCGGGTCGACCTTCCTGGCCGTGTTTCTGGGAACACTTGCTGCCTACGGCTTTTCGCGCTTCCGGGTGCCCCTGAAGGACGACCTGCTGTTCTTCATCCTGTCGACGCGGATGATGCCTCCCATTGCGGTCGCGATTCCGATCTTCCTGATGTACCGGCAGCTGGGGCTGTCGGACACGCATCTGGGGATGATCATCCTTTACACGGCGGTGAACATCAGCCTGGCGGTCTGGCTTCTCAAAGGCTTCATCGACGAAATCCCCCGCGAATACGAGGAGGCGGCGCTGATCGACGGCTATACGCGGTTTCAGGCATTCCGGAAGGTCGTGCTGCCGCAGGCGGCGACAGGGATCGCGTCGACCGCGATCTTCTGCCTGATCTTTGCCTGGAACGAATATGCCTTTGCGGTGCTTCTGACCTCGGGCGTGGCGCAGACGGCGGTGCCGTTCATTCCGACGATCATCGGGGTCGGCGGGCAGGACTGGCCGGCGGTCGCGGCGGGAGCAACCATATTCCTCGTGCCGGTCATGGTGTTCACGGTCCTGTTGCGCAAGCACCTTCTGCGCGGGATCACCTTTGGCGCGGTGCGGAAATGAAGGGCTTTCTGGACGGATTGCTGCGGCTTCGCCGGGGCCCGTGGGAAATGGTGGCGACCGTGCTGATCGCGCTCGGCGTGTTCATGCTGATGCAGCCCTTTGCGCTGTGGATGTTCACCTGGTCCTTCGTCGTCACATTGGTCGGCACGCTGATGTACATCATCGTGACCAAGTTCCCGGAGTAGACCTTGGCCGAGATCGTGATCCGCAATCTCCGCAAGGAGTTCGGGAGTTTCGTGGCGGTGAAGGAATCGTCCTTCACGATCCGCGACGGCGAGTTCTTCATGCTGCTCGGGCCGTCGGGCTGCGGCAAGACGACGACCCTGCGGATGATCGCGGGGCTGGAACTGCCGACGAGCGGGGAGATCTGGATCGACGGCGAGGAGGTGGCGCAGAAGCCGGCGAGCCAGCGCGACATCGCGATGGTGTTCCAGATGTTCGCGCTTTACCCGCACATGAACGTGCGCCGCAACATCGCCTATCCGCTGGTCAGCCAGGGGATGGCGAAGGCGGAAGTGCAGGCCAAGGTGGCTGAAGCGGCGCGCATCCTCGGGATCGAAGACATCCTCGACCGGCCGGTGGGCGGGCTGTCGGGCGGTGACCGTCAGCGGGTGGCGCTGGGGCGGGCCATCGTGCGCCGGCCCAAGGCCTTCATGATGGACGAGCCGCTTGGCGCACTCGACGCCGAATTCCGCGAGAGGATGGCGGAGGAGTTGCGTGCGCTGCATGACCGGATCGGGGCGACGACGGTCTATGTCACGCATGATCAGCTTGAGGCGATGCAGATGGGCGACAGGATCGTGGTGATGAACCACGGCGTCATCGAGCAGTTCGGCACGCCGCAGGAGGTCTATGACCATCCCGCGACGCTGTTTGTGGCCGATTTCATCGGGTCGCCGCCGATGAACGTGCTGGAATTCGAGGGCCGGCTGGCGCGGGGGGCGCGCGCGGTCATGCTGGGAGAGGCGCGCATCCCCGTGCCCGAGGTGCAGGCGGAAGCCGGGCCGCAGCTCGTGCTGGGGGTGCGCCCCGAGCATGTCGCCTTCGACGATGCGGCACCCTATCGGGCGCGGATCGAGGCGACGGAATATCTGGGCACGACGCAGATCGTCACGCTCTCGTCTCCGCACGGCATGATCCGGTCGCGCCGGCCTGCGTCCGAGGTCTTTCGCCTGGGTGATCTTGCGGGGCTTCGCTTTGCCGAGGGGCGGATCACGCTTTTCGACGGGGATTCGGGCCGCGCGATGCCGACAGTGGCGAATGCAGGGGTCCATCATGGCTGAGGTCTTGCTAGACAGGCTGACCAAATCCTTTGGCGCGACCGCGGCCCTGGCCGACGTGAGCATGACGATCCCGGATGGTGCCTTTGTCGTGTTGCTGGGGCCGACCGGGGCCGGCAAGACGACGACGCTGCGGCTGATCGCCGGACTGGACCGGCCCGATTCGGGTGATGTGCGGATCGGCGGGGAATCGGTCATGGCCGACACGCCGGCGCAGCGCGACGTGGCGATGGTGTTCCAGCAGTATTCGCTTTATCCGCACATGACGGTGCGCGAGAATCTGGCCTTCCCGCTGCGGTCGCCGATCCTGGCCTGGCCCGAGGACCGCATCGCAGAGCGCGTGGCCGAGGTTGCCTCGGTCCTGCGGATTGCCCACAAGCTCGACAACAAGGCGACGAGGCTTTCGGGCGGGGAAATGCAGCGGGTGTCGATCGGGCGGGCGCTGGTGCGGTCCCCGCGCATCTATCTGATGGACGAGCCGCTCTCATCGCTTGATGCCAAGCTGCGGGCCGAGTTGCGGATCGAACTGAAGCGCATTCATCGCGAGCTGGGGGCCACCTTCCTTTACGTGACCCATGACCAGATCGAGGCGATGACGATGGCGAGCCATGTCGGTGTTCTTGATCAGGGGCGCCTCGTGCAATTCGGCAGTCCGCGCGAGATCTACGAGAATCCGGTTTCGACCTATGTTGCGTCGCGGCTGGGGCTGCCGCGGATCAACCTTCTGCCGGCCGAGGCCTTTGGCGATGCCACGCCCGGACCGGTTCCGCCCGGCGCGGCCGAAATCGGCCTGCGGCCCGAGCATATCGTGACCGGCGAGGGTGCCGAGGCCCAGGTCGTGCGGGTCGAACATCTGGGAGACCAGACGCGGCTGCATCTGCGCCGTGGACCCCATGACATCGTCACCCTGGCCGAACCGCATACGCCGCTTGCCCCTGGCGACGCGATGCTCATACGCCCCGACAAACCGCTTTGGTTCGATGCCACGGGCAAGAGGCTGATCTGAGGAGACCCGCCATGAAGCAGTTCATGAACAGCAAGGACACGATCGTCACCGAGTCAATCGACGGGCTCCTGCGCACGACATCCGGCCGGCTGGCGCGGCTTGATGGCTATCCGCACATCAAGGTCGTCGTCCGGACCGACTTTGACCGCACGAAGGTGGCGCTGGTGTCGGGGGGAGGGTCCGGGCACGAGCCATCCCACGCCGGTTTCGTCGGTCCCGGGATGCTGACGGCGGCAGTGTGCGGCGACATCTTCGCTTCGCCTTCGGTCGATGCGGTCCTGGCGGGGATCCTGGCTGTGACCGGCGATGCGGGCTGCCTGCTCATCGTCAAGAACTACACCGGGGACCGGCTGAATTTCGGTCTCGCGGCCGAGCGGGCGCGCAGTTTCGGCCGCAAGGTCAGCATGGTGATCGTGGATGACGACATTGCGCTGCCCGACCTGCCGCAGGCGCGCGGGGTGGCGGGCACGCTGTTCGTGCACAAGATCGCGGGCGCCCTGGCCGAGCAGGGGGCCGATCTGGAGACCGTGACGGCCGCCGCGCGGCGGGTCATCGCGGGTGCGATCTCGATCGGGATGTCGCTCGACACCTGCACGGTGCCCGGGTCGCCCAAGGAGGAGCGGCTGTCTTTCGGAAAGGCGGAACTGGGCCTCGGCATCCATGGCGAGGCCGGGATCGAGGTCGTGGACTTTGCCGGTGCCCGCGCCGCGATGGCGATGGTGGCGGACCGGCTGTCGCCGCATATGGGGCCGGGGGATCATGTGGCCCTGCTCAACAACCTTGGCGGGGCGACCCCGCTCGAGATGGGGGTGCTGGCCGAGGAACTGGCCCGCTCCGCGCTCGGTCCCCAGGTGAAGTGGATGATCGGTCCGGCCGAGATGATGACCTCGCTCGACATGCAGGGCTTTTCGGTCTCGCTTCTTCCGGTGACCGCCGCCGATGTCGAATTGCTGGCGGCGCCGGTGGCAATGCCGGCGTGGCCCGGTGTGAACCCGCTCGGCGCGGTGCAGGTGCGGCCGTTGCCCGATGGTCTGATGCCGATCCAGCCGCTCGCTTCGCCGCATCCGGCGCGGCGTGCGCTGATCGAGTCCTGCTGCCGGACGATGATCGCGGCGGAGGCCGATCTGAACGCGCTCGACGCGAAATCGGGTGACGGGGATACGGGGACCACGCTTGCCACGGCAGCGCGCGCATTGATCGCGGCGCTGGACCGCATGCCGCTTGCCGATACGACACAGCTTTTGCGCGCTGTCGGCATGGAGCTCAGCCAGACGATGGGCGGGTCGTCGGGCGTGCTTCTGGCGATCTTCTTTGCCGCAGCGGGTGACGCCACGTCCGGAGGGCAGGACGTCGTGTCCGCACTTTCCGCCGGGCTTGACCGGGTCAGCCAGGTCGGAGGTGCGGCGTCCGGAGACAGGACATTCATCGATGCACTTGCACCTGCGTTGGCGGCCTTGCCACGGGGCATCGCCGCGGCGGCAGAGGCAGCGCGTGCCGGAGCCGATGCGACGGCGGCGATGTCGAGGGCGAGAGCGGGACGGTCAGCCTATCTCGCAGCCGAAAAACTGGCAGGTTTCAATGACCCCGGCGCCGAAGGCGTCGCCCGTCTGTTTGAAGGGCAGGCCCGGACCGCGGCGTGACCTGCCCGTGCGGCCTTTGCGCCAGCTGCGCGCCTGACCGGTCAAGGACACGACCTCAGGCCGGGGCCGGCGCGCGGCGCAGGACGACGATGACCATGACCATGATGGCGATCCCCGCACCGGCGAGTGCCGCGACATAGGGTTGGTCCGGCAGGTTTGCCGCAATGATGCCGGACAGGGCCCAGATGATCGCGATCCATGCCCATCCTGTGCTGTCGGCAATCAGTCCGTAACCGGCAGCCGTGGAACCGAGCGACACGAAACTTGCCGCCGTGAGCCAGCCTGCAAGAATGGCCACCGGCGCCTGGAAGAGCCATCTGTCCTGCCCTGGAGCCTTCGTCGCGGCAGCGATTGCCAGGATCGCCATGATGAAGATCGTGACCGTGGCCCAGATCGCGCTGGCATTCGCAATCGCCAGCCAGAACGTCCCGATCGCGAGACAGCCGGTCAGGTAGGGGCGCGCCGCGTCCCAACCCGAGCTGTCGCGGCGTTGCCACAGGCCGAAGACCGCAGAGACGACGAGCCACGCATAGATGAGCCCCCAGATGGAGAAAGCCCATCCGGCCGGCTGCACGGGGGGGTCAATCTGCGGCAAAGGGAGCTGGTCTTCGCGGAAACCGGAAAACGGCGCGGTGACGAAGGGCGATGCCACAAAGGAGGCCGTGAACGCGGCGGTCGCAATTGCTTTCAGTCCGGACATGTTGCGCAACCTCACGGGCGGTTTAACTTTCGTTGAGACCTTGGCATGAAGTCACCCGACAGGGAATGGTTGATCATCATCGACCCGGTCAATGAACGGAGCAGCGGCTTGCGTTCATGCGGTGGCAAGGGCGGACCATGAAGCGCATCGCGATCTGTTTTGACGGCACATCGAACCGGCACGATGCGGAGCATCCGACAAACGTCGTGGCATTTGCGCGCTGCATCGCCCTGCGCGGTCATGGGGACGTGACCCAACTGGTGCAGTATCATCCCGGTCTGGGCAGCGGGCGCGGGACCAACCGTGTATCGAAGGCCGTCGACCGTGCACTTGGGGGCGCGCTTGCAGTCGGTCTGATTGACGTCATCGAGGAAGCGTACCGGGCGCTCGGCTTTGCGTGGGAGCCCGGAGACGAGCTGTATCTTTTCGGATTTTCGCGGGGGGCGTTCACGGCGAGGGTTTTTGCAGGGCTGCTGCGATCCTGCGGGATCGGGGCGCGACGCAATCTTCACATGATCCCTGAGGCGATCGGCCGACACCTGTCCAAATCGCCGGACACCCACCCGGATCACCCGTCAAGCGTGGCGTTCCGCAGACAGTTTGCGCCCGAGACCGTGACGGGGCGAACGGGGGCGGATGATCTCCAGGTGGCAGCCGGGGCCATTCGTCTGACGATCCGGTACATGGGTCTGTGGGACAGCGTGAAAAGCTTCAGCATCCAGGATGTCGCCCAGGGCGGGGAACAGGCGCGGGCGCATGGTGTCTTCTTTCATGACAACCGCCTGAGTTCGATGGTTGATGCGGCGCGTCATGCGCTGGCAGCGGATGAACGGCGGGTGCTTTTTCCCCCGCTTCTGTGGACGAATCTTGACGAACTGAACGCCCGCCATTCCAACGGGACCACACGGTTTCAGCAGGTGTGGTTTCCGGGTGACCATGGCTCGGCGGGCGGGGGAGGATCGCGGACCGGGATTTCTGCGGTGGCGTTTCGCTGGATCGCGCTGGGCGCGGCGCGCGCCGATCTTCGGCTGATCGGATCGGAAATCCGGCGGCAGTGCTGGAAGATGGACCCGGTCGCAGAACGCCTCGCACATGCGCAGGCCGGCGGACTGCTCTATGCCCTTCAGCGCACCCGGAAAGGACCGGAGCGTCCGGACGATCTGTCGGTCGCCGCGTTGGACCGCTGGATCGCATCAGCGGATTATCGGGATCAGTCACTTGCCGGTGTCCGGGGTCAGTTGATGGCCATGGATTCGGGCACAAGGGAAAGGCTGCGTGCAGGCCTGGTGTCCCGCGATGGCGGGGTGACCCATGTGCCCGGGTCGCCCTGGTGGATCGGGCAAGAGGAAGAGACCTTCGGCTGACGACCTGTGCGAGGCGGATTGCAGAGCCCTGGCAGGACGGTGCAGAGGCGCGTTGCGCGTTGCGCGTTGGGCGACGCCGGCACTTGACCGCCACAATCGGAAGGGCGACATGGTGAAGCATGATCCCTCACGAAAAACTCGACCAGTTGACTGAACGGTACCGTTTTGTCGAAGCCAGGTTGCAGGC
>JBEIDZ010000046.1:0-11156 GCA_040383215.1 Paracoccaceae bacterium
CCGCGATCCGCGCGGGCCATGTTGCCGGCGCCGCCTTCGACGTCTTCGCCGTCGAACCCGCGACCGAATCGCCGCTCTTCGACCTGCCCGGCGTCGTCTGCACCCCCCATCTCGGCGCCTCCACGACCGAGGCGCAGGAAAACGTCGCCCTCCAGATCGCCGAACAGATGTCGGACTATCTGCTGACCGGCGCCGTCTCCAATGCGCTCAACATGCCCTCCGTCACCGCCGAAGAGGCGCGCGTCATGGGCCCCTGGATCAGGCTTGCCGGCCATCTGGGCAATTTCGTGGGCCAGATGACCGATGAACCCGTCGTCGCCATCAACGTGCTGTTTGACGGCATCGCCGCGCGGATGAACCTCCGTGCGCTCGAATGCGCCGTGATCGCCGGGATCATGCGCAAGGCCAACCCGGACGTGAACCTCGTCTCGGCCCCCGTGATCGCGCGCGAACGCGGCATCCTGACCTCGACCACACGGCAGGACCAGTCGGGCATGTTCGAAGGCTACATCAAGGTCACCGTCGTCACCGGTCTGCGCGAAAGGTCCGTCGCCGGCACGGTCTTCAGCGACGGCAAGCCCCGCTTCATCCAGATCAAGGGCATCAACGTCGATGCCGAAATCGGCGCGAACATGGTCTATACGACCAATGTGGACGTGCCCGGCATCATCGGCGCGCTGGGGCAGACGCTGGGCGAAAACGGGGTGAACATCGCCAACTTCACCCTCGGCCGCTCGGCCAAGGGGGGCGAGGCCATCGCCATCCTCTATGTCGACGACCCCGTGCCCGAACCGGTGCTCGACAAGCTGCGCGCGACCGGCAAGTTCACCCAGGTCAAGGCGCTGCAATTCGACATGGCCTGATCCGGCAAGCAGGCGGGCGCCCCCGGGGACGCCCGCCTGCGATCATCCCCTGGGGGGGCATCCGCCCCGGGCCGGCCATCGCTGGCCTATTCCTCGGCGGAATCATCTTCTCCGCCACCGTCATCCCCGCCGTCATCCCCGCCGCCATCGTCGGCGCTGCCGTCGTCGGCACCCTCGTCATAGCTGTCGTCGTCGGCACCCTCGTCATAGCTGTCGTCCTCGGCGCTCTCATCAGCGCTTCCGTCGTCTTCGCTGCCGTCATCCATGCTGCCGTCATCCTCGGCCATGGCCTCTTCATCGGCCATGTCTTCCCCGGCAGCCTCCTCCTCGACGACCTCCTCCGCGGAGGCATCGTCACTCGCTGTCTCCTCGGACATCGATTCCTCGGTCGTCGATTCCTCGGAAGAGGACTCCTCGCTGACCTCCTCCTCGGAATACGACTCCTCTGAATAGGACTCCTCATAAGACGTCTCGACCTCGGAGACGAACTCCTCCGAACTCACCGTCTCCTCGATCAAGGTTTCCGAATAGGAATACTCCTCGATCATCACTTCGGAATATTCCTCATAATATTCGCTGTAACTCCAGGATGAGTACTCCCAGCTCGTCCAGCTCGCGGCAGACGCAATGTCGATCTCCGTCCAGAATTCCTCCTCGGTGATCACCCACTCGTAGAAAGCGTACTCCCCGCCCCGCGAGATTTCCCATCCGAAGTCGTCCACGCCCGCCTCGATCCAGTACGAGACCACCGAATCGAGCTGAACCGGGTCCTTGACCCGCGTACCCCGCACGTTCGCGATGACATCGCCGGGCAGGATTCCGGCCTTGTCCGCCGTCCCGGCAGGCTCGGTCGCCAGCACCAGCGCGCCGGAGTCATTCGGTCCCAGCCCGAAGGCCGAGATCACGGCAGAGTCGACCGGCAGAAGCACGGCATCGAGCGCACGCGAGACATAGGGCCGGGGCAGGTCCTGGGCGACGGCAGGCTGGGCCAGACAGCCCACCACCGCCAGACCGGCAAGGCCGGTCGGCAACGAATATCGTTTCATGTCGTGCCGTGTTCCTTTCTGATGGCGACAAGCCAGGGCCGGGAGCGCCGCTCCAACCCTCCACCACAGGCGGTAACGCGGAAACCGTGAAGAGCAGGTGACCGGGATCGCGACACCTGCGCCCCAACGTTGACAATGCCCGTCCGCGCAGCGACTGCACCGCCATGACCCGACCGTCCGCCCTCGTCATCGGCGCCGGCCCCGCCGGCCTCATGGCTGCCGAAGAACTGGCCCGCGCCGGCCTGCAGGTGACGGTCGCCGATGCCATGCCCTCGCCGGGGCGCAAGTTCCTGATGGCCGGCAAGTCCGGCCTCAACATCACCCGCGACCAGGACGCCACCGCCTTTCGCGCAGCCTTCCACCCGCCCGCGCCCCAGCTCGACGCAGCCCTCGCCGCCTTCGGCCCGGCCGAGGTCATGGCCTTCGCCGAATCGCTCGGCCAGCCGGTCTTCACCGGGTCCTCCGGCCGCGTCTTCCCGGTGACGATGAAGGCCTCGCCGCTCCTGCGCGCCTGGCTCGCCCGGCTCGGGACCCTCGGCGTGACGCTCAACACCCGCTGGCGCTGGACCGGCTTCGACGGCCCCACCGCCCTCTTCTCCACCCCCGCTGGCGAGCGGCGGCTTTCCCCCGCCGTCACCGTCCTCGCGCTCGGCGGGGCAAGCTGGGCGCGGCTCGGCTCGGACGGTGCCTGGGCCGACCGCTTCCCCGGCCTGACCGCCCCCTTCCGCCCCGCCAACATGGGCTTCGACGTCGCCTGGTCCGCGCATATGGCGCCGCATTTCGGTGCCCCGCTCAAGAACGTCACGCTCATCGCGGGCGACACCCGCCTGCGCGGGGAATGCGTCATCACCGCCCGGGGTCTCGAAGGCGGCGGGCTCTACGCCCTCTCCCGCGCCCTGCGCGAGGGTGCGGCCCTGACGATCGACCTGCTCCCCGACCTCAGCGAACAGACGATCCGCACCCGCCTTGACGCCGCGCGCAAGGGAGAGACCTTGTCCCACGCGCTGCGCTCGCGCCTCGGGCTCGATCCCGCCCGCCGTGCGCTGTTCTTCGAACGCGCCCGCACCACCCCCGATCCGGCCTCTGCGCTCAAGGCCCTGCCCGTGCCCATCCTCGCCCCCCGCCCCATGGACGAGGCGATCTCCACCGCCGGCGGCCTGCGCTTCGATGCGCTCGACGACGGGCTCATGCTGCGCTCCCGCCCCGGCCTCTTCGCCGCCGGAGAGATGCTCGACTGGGAAGCCCCGACCGGCGGCTACCTGCTGACCGCCTGCCTGGCCACCGGCCGCCATGCCGGCCGCGCGGCCGCCGCCTTTGCGGCACGGGCATGACCCCGGCTGTGCAAATGCGGCACAATCGCGGCGACGATCTTTCCAACGCCGGCACTTTGCGGTTAGGAAAGAAGAGTTGCCCCAGGAACCGCTGCCCATGCCCCGAGCCTCCTTCCGCCGTCTTGCCGCCGCGAGCGGCCTCGCCATCGCGGCAGCCATTCCGGCTTTTGCCGAAAGCCGCGGCCAGACCTATACGCTCTATGGCGTCCCCGGCCTGATCGAGATGCCATCGGCCATCAGCGCCCCCGATGCCGAAATCTCCGGCACCGTCGGCTGGTTCGGCACGGAACTGCGCAACAGCTTCACCTTCCAGATCACACCTCGCCTGTCGGGCACCTTCCGCTACAGCGGGATCGAGGACTTCAATCCCGACGTGGATGCCTATTTCGACCGCAGTTTTGACGTCGCCTACCGCTTTACCGACGAAGGCGACGTGATGCCGATGATCGCTGTCGGCATGCGCGATGTGCTCGGAACCGGCATCTACTCGTCCGAATTCGTCGTGGCGAGCAAGACACTGAACGATTCCCTGCGGATCACCGGCGGTCTTGGCTGGGGCAGGCTCGGTTCGTCAAACGGCTTCTGCCCGGACTTCCTCGGGACCGAATGGTGCAGCCGTCCCGCCAGCTTCGAATCGGGCGATGAGGGTGGCCTTCCCAGCATCGGCAACCGTTTCCGCGGCGACATGGCTCTCTTCGGCGGCTTCGAATGGGCCTTTTCCGAAAAGCTGATCTTCAAGGGCGAATATTCCTCGGATGACGGCTATCGCAACAACCGCGGAGAACGGCTTTTCGACCGCGCCACGCCGCTCAACTTCGGCCTGACCTATATCCCGTTTCCGGGCTACCAGTTCGCGCTCAGCTATCTTTACGGCTCCGAACTCGCCTTCACCGGGACCATTGCCGTGAACCCCAACAACCGCGTCTTTCCGGGCGGGCTCGATGCGCCGCCCCATCCGGTGGTGCCCCGCGGCGACCCCCGCGCCGCAGCCTCCTGGGACACCGCCTCGGCGCCGCCCGCCGATGCCACCGAATCGCTGCGCCAGGAACTGCGCGGCGAAGGCATCGTGCTCAACGGAATCGAGGTCAGCAACGACACCGTCCGCCTGCGCTACACCAATGTCCGCTACCGGTCCGAAGCACAGGGCATGGGCCGCGTCGCCCGCGTGTTGACCGGCGCCATGCCCCCCGGAATCGAAACCTTCATTCTCGAACCGATGCGGGAAGGCATGCCGCTGTCGGGTCAGACGATCCGGCGCAGCGATCTCGAAACCCTCGAAAACACCGTCGGCGGCAGCGAAGCGATGCTGGAACGGACAGGGTTCGGCGCGGCAGGCCCCGAAGACGGCCTGATTGCGGTCCCGACCGATACCGAACCCTTCACCTGGGGTCTCGCACCCTTCTTCAAACTGACCCTCTTCAACGCCGCCGACCCGTTCCAGTTTTCCTTCGGCGCCGAACTTTCGGCCACCTACCGATTCGGACCTGGTACCTTCGTCGAAGGCTCGATCCGTCAGAGCCTCCTGTCCAATTCCGGGGACGCCGAACTCGTCACCGATGAAAACTGGCCCGTCGTGCGCCGCAACCAGGATCTCTATAACGACCTCGGCAATCCCGGCATCGAATACCTGAACTTTGCCCATTACGGTCGCGTCGCCGATTCCGTCTTCGGACGTGTCACGCTCGGCTATCTCGAAGAAATGTATGGCGGCATCTCGACCGAGGTGCTCTGGAAACCCATCCAAAGCCGCTGGGCGCTGGGCGCGGAACTCAACTACGTCGTGCAGCGCGACTTCGACAAACGGCTCGGCTTCCAGGACTACGAGACCGCGACCGGCCACGTCTCGGCCTACTACGCCTTTGCCAACGGCTTTCACGGCCAGATCGACCTTGGCCGCTACCTTGCCGGCGACTGGGGCGGAACCTTCAGCGTCGACCGGGAATTCGAAAACGGCTGGCGTGTGGGGGCCTACTTCACCCTGACCGACATGCCCTTCGACGAATTCGGCGAAGGTTCCTTCGACAAGGGCATCCGAATCACGATCCCGACCGACTTCATTCTCGGAAAACCCAACCGGACCGATGTCGCCGCCGAACTGCAATCGCTGAACCGTGACGGCGGCGCCCGGCTGTCGGTCAACGGCAGGCTCTACCAGATCGTGCGCGATGCGCATTACGGCGACATGTCGGCCAGCTGGGGGCGTTTCTGGCGATGATCCGGCACCTGGGCCTTTGGGGATGCGCGCTGCTGCTGGCGGCATGCGGCGGCAGGAACCCCGTGGATACGGTGGTCGGTGTCCTGAATACCTCGGCCGGGGTGCTCAGCGGCGGCACCACGGAAGACGTCCCCTCCACCACGCTGGCCAAGGACGCCTTCACCCCCCAAGCCATCGCCGACAGTCCCGATGACTACCGGCTCTTTACCATCAACGCGCTCGGGATTGCGGAACTCGCCCGGCGTCTGACATCGGCCGATGGTCACGAGACCTTTGTCTCCCAGTCGGGATTTACCGCCGCCTTCAGGGACGGTGTTCTGGTCGCCACCCGCGGGCTGATCGGCGAAGACATCATGGCAGCCAGCGCGACCGGCGTTGTCGAAACGCTCGCCGCAGGCGGCGGAACGATCACCCGCGACATCGAAAGGCTCGATGGCCGCAACAGGATCAGGACGTCCAGCTACAGCTGCACATTCACCCCAGCGGGGCCCGAAACGATCAACCTTGGCATCCGGTCCACCGAAGCAGACCGATTCGACGAAAAATGCCGCGGAAGCGATGTCGTCTTCGACAACATCTACTGGCTCGACGAAACCGGGGCGATCATCGCATCACGTCAGTATGTTTCGCCGACTGTTGCATATTTGCGCAGCAACAGGCTCTGAATCGGCCCGTCACTTTCCCGTCACCGGATAACCGGCTTGAGTTCATTCGACGACTGAGTTATCGGTTCAGCCAACGCTTTGTTATCAACTGGAGTAGAGACATGCGCCTGACCAAAACCCTCACCGCTGCCGTCCTGGCATCGCTCGTTGCCGGCTCTGCCATGGCCGGTGGCTTTGCCCAGGAAGTCGTGGAAGCGCCCGTTGCCATCGTCGAACCTGTTGCCGAAACCTCGTCCTGGGGCATCATCCTGCCGCTGGCCGCGCTCGGTCTGCTGGTCGCCCTGGCGGTGTCGTCGGACGACTCGTCGGATGAAACGACTGACGAATAAGACCCAGTCCCGTTTTACGGGGTAAAATATCGAAAAAGTGACAGGCGAGTCCGTCCGGATTCGCCTCTTGCTTTTCCGGCACGGGACGTCCGTCCCGGCTCCCCCAGCGTTGCAGATTTGCGCCGCAGCCGACATTCCGTCGCACCACGACAATCATCTGGTTGCATTGCCCGAAAGATGGTTGATTGGTTAAACTACAGTCACAAGCATGGTCATCAACGGGAGTAGAAACATGCGCCTCACCAAGACCCTTACCGCTGCCGTTCTGGCAACGCTCGTCGCTGGCAATGCAATGGCCGGTGGCCTTGCCACCCCAGTGACCGAACCGACCATCATCGTCGAGCCGCCGGCCGAAACCTCGTCCTGGGGCATCATCCTGCCGCTGGCCGCGCTTGGCCTGCTCGTGGCACTGGCCGTGTCGTCGGACGATTCGTCGGATGAAACGACCGACGCTGTCGACTGATTTTAAGTCAGAGACTTGGCGGAAAGACGGACCCCTCGGGTCCGTCTTTTGTTTTCGGGACCTCCGCGCCTGCCTTAACGCCGAACGCCCATCGCAAGCCGTAGAAGCGTGCGTTCGACCAGAGCCGGCCCCGGGGCGAGGCTCGCGGACCGCAGCCGCAGATCCGTCTCGACAAGCTGCATGATCGCCTTCTCCAGCGCCGCCACCCCCCAGGTCTGGGCCTGCCGCACCAGCGCATCCCGGCGCGGCCCAAAGACCGGCGGCCGCAGCTGGCCCACGCCTTCTGCCGGGCCGCCCGGTGCGGCGGCAATCTGATGCAGCGTCCGGAAATGCCGCAGCGCCCCAATGCATACCGCGACCGGCCCCACGCCCTGCGCCTGCAGCCGCCTCAGGACGCCGGCAACCTCGCCCGCTTTTCCGTCGGCCACCGCCCGGATCAGGTCGTCCGTCTCGGCCTCGCTCGACAGCGGCGCACAGGCCTCGACATCGGCCAGTGTCACCTCGCTGTCATCACCGATCTTGTAGAGCCCCAGCTTCTCGACCATCTGCCGGAAATCCCCGGGGTCGAGCGTCCGGCCAAGCTCGCTGATGGCCGCCCGCGCCGCGCCAGCAATCCGCACGAGCCCGGCCGCGGCGAGCCGCGCCCCGATCTCCTCCGCTGACGGCGGATCGTCATAAAGCGTGATCGCCACCGCCGCCTGACTGCCCTCGAACAGCTTGCGCA
The DNA here is from genome assembly GCA_040383215.1 of Paracoccaceae bacterium. Classification (GTDB taxonomy): domain Bacteria; phylum Pseudomonadota; class Alphaproteobacteria; order Rhodobacterales; family Rhodobacteraceae; genus JBEIDZ01. The sequence continues at coordinate 7,637 of JBEIDZ010000046.1, forward strand.
AGGCCGATCGGGCCGTCAGCCCGCCGGCTGTCACGACGATCACCGCATCTCCGGGCCGCCAGTCCTGCAATGCCATGCCCAGAACCTCGGCCAGCCCGTCCGTCGCATCCTCGACAAGAACCGCCCGCAGCCCCGGAAAGAACCCCATCGCCTTGACCGCATCGGACAGAAGCGCAGGATCGCCGCGCACTTCGGCAGCAGAGAGCCGCGTCAGACGCATCTCGGCCTCGCCTTCGGGACCGATCAGGGCTGCCACAACCTCCTGTCGCGCCGCGACCACACGCATCGGCTCTGCGCCGGAAATCAGAAGCCCTGCCCGCGTCCGGTCGGGCCTGCGAAGATACGCCGCGCCATCGCGCCCCGTCAGCTTCATGTCAGCCGCCGCCTGCGCCCATCTCCAGCCGGATGATGATCCGGTCAGCCAGGATCACGGCCAGACGTTCCATGGCATCGCGTGCCGCGGTATCGGTTGCCACCGTCGATCCGGTCGTCAGATACCCCGTGAAGGCCCGCTCCTCCCCCCGCGCGACTTCGGCACCTGCCGCATCGTGCAAGACCCAATCCGCGACGCCCACAAGGTTGAACCGCATGATCGTTCCCTCGGGCGTGACGGCGGCCTGCAGCTCCTCTGTCCGTGTGGTCACGGTCAGGACATGATCCGCCCCCCGGCCAAGCCTGTCCTCGATCGCCACGCGCAGACGGTAGTCAAGGACGGTCTCACCCGCCTCGACCGTGATCGAATTCCGCAGGGCCTCCGCCGCCCCCCCGGGGGCATAGACCGGCGTGAACCCGCAGCCCGCCAGCAGGCAGACCGCCGCCACCCGCACGGGGTCAGACCACGACATTCACGATCCGGCCCGGGACGACGATCACCTTCTTCGGCCGCCCCCCTTCCAGCGCACGCAGCACATGCTCATCGGCCAGCACCAGCGCCTCGATGTCCGCCGTGCCAAGGTCCTTGGCCACGGTCACCTCGCTGCGCCGCTTGCCGTTGACCTGGATCGGCAGCGTCACCGTCTCCTCGACCAGCATGGCCGGGTCCGCCACCGGCCAGCGGGCGGACACGACCAGCCCCTCGCCCCCCGCCATCGCCCAGACCTCCTCGGCCAGATGCGGGGTCATCGGCGCCATCAGCTGCGCCAGCACGCGCACCGCCGCGCGCCGCGCCACAGGCCCGGCCGCGCTCTTCTGCAGGACATTGGTAAAGGCATAAAGCTTCGCGATCGCCGCATTGAAGCCGAAACTCTCGATCCCCTGCGTCACGTCGTGAATCGCCCGGTGCATCGCCCGTGTCAGCGCAAGGTCCGCCCCCGGCGCGCCCTCTGCGGGTCCGGCCTCGGCGGCGATCCGCAGCACGCGCGCCAGATGCCGCGCCGCCGCCTCGGCGCCGGCGGCGGTCCATTCCACATCCCGCTCGGGCGGGCTGTCGGACAGCACAAACCACCGCGCCGTATCCGCGCCATAGGTCTCGACGATGCTCACCGGATCGACCACGTTCTTCTTCGACTTCGACATCTTGGCCGAGGGGATGACCTCCACCGCCTCGCCCGTCGCCTTCAGCACGCCGTTCTCCACCTCCTCGGGAAAGTGATAGACCGGCCGCCCCGCCGCATCCCGCGTCTGATAGATCTCGTGCGTCACCATTCCTTGCGTGAACAGCGCGTCAAACGGCTCGATCGCCCTGGCCGGCAGATGACCGGTTGCGTGCATCGCCCGCGCAAAGAACCGGCTGTACAGCAGATGCAGGATCGCATGCTCGATCCCGCCGATATACTGGTCCACGTTCATCCAGTAACCGGCCTCCTCCGCCACCGTCGGCGTCGTCGCGCGCGGGGCGGTAAAGCGCGCAAAATACCACGACGAATCCACGAACGTGTCCATCGTGTCCGTCTCGCGCCGCGCAGGCTCGCCACAGGCCGGACAGGCACAGCGCGCCCAGGTCGGATGCCGGTCCAGCGGATTGCCCGGCACGTCAAAGGTCACGTCATCGAGCAGCCGGATCGGCAGGTTCTCCTTCCGCTCGGGCACGACGCCGCAGGCGGGGCAATGCACCACCGGGATCGGACAGCCCCAGTACCGCTGCCGGCTCAGCCCCCAGTCGCGCAGGCGGTACTTCGTCACCCCCTGCCCGATGCCGCGGCCCTCGCAGGCGGCAATCGCCGCCTCCACCGCCGCGGCTCCGGTCTGCCACTCCGCCCCGGCAAAGCCGCGGACATAGCGCACCACAACGTCCTTGCCCGGCACAAAGGCCTCGGCCAGACCCGCCGCCTCGCCCGTGTCAAAGACCGGGATCACCGGCAACCCGTATTTCGTCGCGAACTCGAAATCGCGCTGGTCATGCGCCGGGCAGCCGAAGATCGCCCCCGTCCCGTAGTCCATCAGGATGAAGTTCGCGATCCAGACCGGCAGCTCCCATGCGGGGTCAAACGGATGGCGCACCCGCAGCCCCGTGTCGAAGCCCCGCTTTTCGGCCTTCTCGATCGCTTCCTCGGTCGTGCCGCCCTTGCGCGCCCCGGCGCAGAACTCCGCGACCTCGGGCCGCTCGGCCTCAAGCGCGCGGGCCAGCGGATGGTCCGGCGACACGGCCACGAAACTCGCCCCCATCAGCGTATCGGGCCGCGTGGTATAGACCTCGATCCCCTCCGCCCCGGCAAAAGGCGCGGTCAGCGGAAAGCTCATCTGCAACCCGCGGCTCCGGCCGATCCAGTTCGACTGCATCAGCCGCACCTTCGCCGGCCAGTCCTCCAGCCCGTCCAGCGCCTCCAGCAGCTCTCCGGCATAGGCCGAGATGCGGAAGAACCACTGCACCAGTTCCCGCCGCTCGACCTCGGCCCCCGACCGCCAGCCCCGCCCGTCGATCACCTGCTCGTTGGCCAGCACGGTCATGTCGACCGGGTCCCAGTTCACCACCGCATTGCGGCGATAGACCAGCCCCTTGTCCAGCATGTCGATGAACAGCGCCTGCTGCTGCCCGTAATACTCCGGGTCGCAGGTCGCAAATTCCCGGCTCCAGTCGATCGACAGGCCCAAGGGCTTCATTTGCGCCCGCATGTCGGCAATGTTGCCATAGGTCCAGTCCTTCGGATGCCCGCCCGAGGCCATGGCCGCATTCTCGGCCGGCATCCCGAAGGCATCCCAGCCCATCGGATGCAGCACGTTGAACCCCTGCGCGATCTTGTAGCGCGCGATCACGTCGCCCATCGTGTAGTTGCGCACATGCCCCATGTGGATGCGCCCCGACGGATAGGGAAACATCTCGAGCACATAGTATTTCGGCCGGTCCGCCGACCGCCGCGCCGCAAAGACGCCGGCCCTCTCCCAGGCTTCCTGCCATCGGGCTTCATCGACGTGGGGGGTGATGCGCGACATGTCCTGTCCCGTGCGTTGGGGTCCTGTCCGGGGGCATGCCCCCCCCCCCCCCCCCCCAAAACCAAACCCCCCCCCCAGGGGGAATGCCCCCCCCCCCCCCCCCCCCCCCCCGGGGCAGCCCCCCGGAGCAAAAACCCCCCCGGCCAGCAAC
>JBEIDZ010000047.1:0-11151 GCA_040383215.1 Paracoccaceae bacterium
CATTGCCTGTGGAATGTCGAGCATCACGGGCTGCGGGAATATGCCCATTCCTCGGCGCCAGAGACGTTTCTTGCGTTTCTGGCCGCGCGGACCGATACGATCCGGCTTGGCCACGGGGTGACACTGACGCCACGCGGCTACAATCACCCGATCCGCGTGGCAGAGCGCGTGGCGCTCTTGGATGTGCTGTCGAACGGTCGGGTCAACTGGGGGTCGGGTAAGAGCTCGTCGAATGTCGAGTCGCGGCTGTTTGAGATCGATCCCGCGACGCTGGACGGCCTTTGGCGCGAAGCAGTCAAGATGATCCCTACCATGTGGAGGGACGGGCCGTTCACCTGGAAAAGCGCGAACTATAACATCCCGGTCTGCTCGATCGTGCCGAAACCGGTCCAGACGCCGCATCCCCCGATCTTCGGCCCCAGCGCGAACCCGGCCAGCCTGAAAGCCGTCGGCAGTCTGGGCATCGGGGCCCTGTGCTTCAGCCATGCCAATGCCGCCGACCTGCGCAACAAGGTGCAGGTCTACCGCGAGGCCGTGGCGGCCGCCGAGCCCGAGCTTTACCAGAAGAACGACCATTTCGCCGTCACCGCCAACACAATTGTCCTTGAGGATGATGACGAGGCCTGCCGCTACGGGATGACCGGCGCGCGCTATTTCCGCGATGCCTATGCCAAGTATTACAACCAGCCCGACGCGCCAGGCTATGACGAGCTTGGGGTCTGCACCGATCAGATCAAGGGGGTCGAGCTGAAGCTGGCCAAGGGTATGCGGCGCAACCCCGAGACAGAGCTTTGGGCGATCATCGGCGATCCTGGGCTGGCCCGCGAGAAGGTTGCCATCTACCGCGAGTGCGGCGTGGATGAGCTGATCCTCATCATGCAGCTTGGCACCGTGCCGCATGAAATCATCTGCAAGTCACTGAAAACCTTCGCAGAACAGGTAATGCACCACTGACCTGGCCCCGGACATTACATACAAGGAGAGCACCATGAACACCAAGACGGCCGACCTGTCGCCGGAAGAGATCACCCGGAAGGTCAAGAAAATCGTGATCGCGGCGCTGTATGCGAAGGGCAACATCAAGGATATCGACGAGGCGGTGCCACTGACGTCGCTGGGCCTCGATTCCCTGAACGTGGTGGACATCTTCATGGGTCTTGAACGCGAGTTCGGCATCGAACTGGACGAGGCCGATCTGGACATGTCGGTGGTGGAGTCGGTGAAATCGCTGGTCGCCTACGTTAGATCGCTGGCCAAGTGATCCGATGACCGGCTTGATCGTTCTTGGCGCTGGTCGGTATCTGGGGGGCGAACGGATCGCGCTTGGCGACCTTGGCCATGCAGATGTCGTGCCGGTTGCACAGGACTGGCTGCCGACCCTTGTCCGAAACCGAAACGTCATGGCGACGAATGGCTTCGACGCGACCCAGATGTGGCGTCAGAATGTGGCGCTGGTGGCCGAGGAGATCACCCGGGCAACAGGTTTCGTCCGGATTTCTGTGAACAGCTTAGAGCGCAGCGAAGAAATGGCCGTCAAGGCCTGCCGTCTTGCCGGTTTTGCCGATGGGCAGCGCCCTGATGCCATCGTCGTCTGCCAAAGCCAGTCCGACAGCCAGGCGCATGAGAATGCGTCGGTCGCCTTGCGTCTGCAGAACGAGTTCAAGGTCAAGGATTTTGTCTTTGGCCTGATGGATCAGGAAGCGGCGGCAGGGGTCCGGGCCATCGGGCTGGCGGCGAACCTTGCAGCCGATGGTCAGGCCCGCGAGCTGCTTTTGTGCGGCGTGCAAAGGATCGTGCCCCCGTTCCCGCGCGTGCTGACCCGCCATACGGTCCTGGGCGACGGCGCGGCTGCCTGCCGCCTGTCAGCGGCTGAGGAAATGGGCTGGTGCATAGACTTCACCGATACCGGAGTGCTGGACTTTCTGGACAACCCCTGGTCGGTCTTTCAGGCGGATATCGACCTTGATCGCCTAGCCGAAGCTTTGTCTGCCCTTGTCGTGGACCGTCTTCGGCATCGGGGGCTATTGGCCAGGGATTTTGGTCTGAGCCTGCGATCTGGCCTGAACGCCACAGTCGATCGGGCGCTGGCTGCACGCCTGATGTTGTCCGGAACAACGCCCGGATTTCCGTCGGACTTGGGCTATTTCGGTTCCGCCGACACCCCGATGCTGCTGGCGCAGCTTCTCACCACGCATCCCGCTCCGCAGCCGGGAAGTACATGCCTGCTGATCGCTGCCGGGCTATGCGGGCGGGTGGGGCTGGTGGGCCTGACCTACCGGCAGAACCGACCGCAGACCCAGAGTCCGTCGGGCGAGGCACCGATCTATCTGCACGGAACAGGGTATTTCGTGCCCGATCCGCCGACCCCGGTCAGCGACTGGGGCATGCGCAACGCGGTCTCGCCCGACACGGTGGCCGAAGCCGATGGCAACGGGGTCCGCATCTTCCGCGACAGCCGTGACGCGCCCGTCTATGATCTTGTCTCGCAGGCGGTGGGTAATGTGCTGCGCACCAGCGGGGTCGACCCGGCGCGGATCGATCTGATCCTGGTGGCGCATACCTCAAGCTTTCCGGTGATCCCTGGGCCCGGCGACATCATCCGAAGATTGCAGGTCGAGCACGGGATGCCGTCGGCCGACGGATTCAGCATCGGGCAGCAGAACTGCGTTTCGCTGGTCTCGGCAATCCGAATCGCCAGCCTGCTTCTGCGGCGCGACCCCGCCGTGACCACAGTTCTGATCGCCTCGGGCGACCAGATCCGCAGCGAGATCGACGTCTTCCGCTTGCTTGGCACCACCGCAATTCAAAGCGACGGAGGTTCGGCGCTGATCCTGTCGCGCCACCCCTCGTCTGCCCGGCTGGAGGCGGCCTACAACTATTCGGACACGGCCAACTGGCTGGGCCGCCTGGACACTGTCGAATCGAATCGCAGCTTCCTTTTGTTCAATGTCCGACTGATCAGGCGGCTGCTGAAGGATGCCGGGATCGCGCCGGGCGAACTGTCGAGCTGCCTGCCCCCCAACATCAACCGGGACGTCTGGGCGCAGGTCCTGCGCTCGTCCGAGCTGAGCCCGGACCTGATCGATCAAAGCCAGTTCAATCATGTCGGGCATGTCTTCGGAAACGACTGGATCATCTCGCTGACGGAAAGCACGGCACAGGGGCCGATCCTGTGTCTGTCCTATGGGCTGTGCGACTGCTTTGGCGGGGTCGTGGTCAACCGGACCTCCCAGGTGCAAAAGGTGGCCGGCCTTGGCTGATGCGTTTGCGACACAGCAGACGGGCGGCCTGGGTGAGGACCTGCGCATCATGTCGCGGTCGGGCGGTCGGATCGCGCTGAGCCAACTTGTCCAGCACCTGATCGTGCTCACCGATATCGTGATGATGGCTTGGCTTGGCGAGCAAAGCCTTGGGGCGGGTCTCCTGGTCAGCTCTGTCTATGTCGTGATCTACGTCACCTCGTTCGGCTTGTTGCAGGGGATGATGCCGATGGCTGCCCGTGCGGCGGCCACGGTGGACGCGGTCGCCCTGTCGTTTGCGATCCGTTGGGGGCTACGGGTTGCGGTCCGTTTCAGCCTGGTCCTTGTTGCGGTGGTTCTTGCCTTTGCTGTCCTGCTGGAGCCGATGGGCTATGACGCATCCTTTGCCGGGCTCGCCCTTGGCTATGCGGTCTGCATTCTGCCCGGATATGCGCTGTCGGTGATCCTGATCGCGTTGCGCAATATCCTGATCGCCCTAGGGCAGACGCAGTTTTTTGGTGCGATTGCGATTGCATCGGCACTGTTGAGCGCTGGTCTCAATGCTGTCTTCGGTTTTGGCGCCCTTGGCGGGCCCGAGCTGGGGTTGGCCGGGATCGGCCTTGCGACGACGATCGTCGAAATCGTCCTGCTCGCGCTTTTCAGCCTAATGGTGCGGCGCGCGCTGCGCGGCCGGACCGTGCCTGTGACGCAGCCGCTTGCGGCGCATGACAAAGCCATCCTGCGGGTGGGCGTGCCGACTGCGGCTATCTTCTTCATCGAAACGTCGATGTTCGCAGGGGTCCTGTTCATCGTCGGTCGTAGCGACATCGCCTCTCTCGCCGTGCTTAGCCTGATCTTCCAGTACGAGACCCTAGCGATGATGGTTCCGATCGGGCTGTCCCAGGCGGCAGTGCAGCGGGCCTCGGTCGCGGCGGCAAGTGGCCCGGAGGCTGCCGCGCGGTTTTGGATCGTCACCCAGGCAAGTCTGCTGCTAATTGCCCTTTATCTGCTGGCCTTGGCGCTGGTGCAGTTTGGTCTGCACGTGAACGTGCCGCGTCTGCTGATCCTTGGCACTGAGGATACCGCCCTTCTGGCCGAGTTGGACCGAACGCAGGTCTATGCCTTTGCGATTATCCTGCTGCATGCCTTTGTGATATTGATTGCCGGAATCCTGAGGGGCCTGGAGGACGTGCAGTCCAGCCTCTGGATTGTGGCGGCCTGCTACTGGGGCGCGGGGCTGGGGTTGGCGGTCGCGCTGGTCGAACTGGGTGGGTTAGACGCGCGGGTCACCCTTCAGGTCGTCACCGCCGCGATGCTTTTATCGCTACTGTCGATCCTCTTCAAGCTGAACTCATCGCTTCGTCACCTGCGGTCCGGGTTATGGAGGGCACCAAATGGCTGAACCAAAGAATACGGCAGCGCTGCTTCATGCGGCGGCAAAGGCCTGGCCGGACAAGGTGGCGCTGATCGACAACCATGAGGCGCTGCGCTATGCTGATCTGCTGGATCGGGCCATGCGCCATGCGCGGCGCCTGCAGTCCTTGGGCCTGCCACCTGGCGCCCGCGTTGCGGTGCTGGCGGACAAGTCGGTCGAGGTGGTGGCCTTCCTGTTCGGCTGTCTCATGGCGGGCACCATAGCCGTGCCGGTCAACCCACGGCTCAAGCGGCTGCAGGTCGACCATATCCTGGCCGATTCCGATGCCGTGCTGCTGGCGGTCCTTGAGGGGCGCGGGTCGTTTCATGACACGTTGCAGCATCCCGGGCTGGGCCAGGTGGTGCTGCGCCCGGGGGCAGAGCCCGACATGCGGCTGGACGGCTGGACGGGTGCGGACCCGGCCCGGTCCACAGCCCCAAGCGCCAATCCGAATGATCTGGCGACGCTTTTCTACACCTCGGGATCGACGGGATTGCCGAAGGCCGTGATGTGCCGCCACGAAAACCTGTTTTCGGGTGCGCGGAGTGTCGTGTCCTACCTGCAGAACACCGAGGCGGACCGGATCCTTGCGATCTTGCCGCTAAGCTTTGATGCCGGGTTCAGCCAGTTGACCACCGGCTTTCTCAGCGGCGCGACGGTGGTGCTGCGTGACTATGTCCTTCCTGCCGATCTGTCGCGCGCCTGCGACCAGCACGAAATCACCGGGCTGACTGGTGTCCCGGCGATCTACAAGGCCGCTCTTTCCGCGCGGTGGCCGGACGCCGCACGACACCGGCTGCGCTACTTTGCCAACACCGGCGGGCATCTGCCCGAGGCCCATGTGCAAAAGCTTCGGGATCTGTTCCCGGCTGCGGCACCCTTTCTGATGTATGGCCTGACCGAGGCCTTCCGGTCGACCTATCTTGACCCCGCGCAAGTCTCGGTGCGACCGGGCTCGATCGGCAAGGCGATCCCGGGGGCGCGGGTTGTCGTCGTCGACGAGGCGGGGGAGGAATGCGCCCAGGGCGAAGTGGGCGAACTGGTCCACGCCGGGCCGACCGTCGCGGCAGGATACTGGAAGTCGCCCGAGGCGACGGCCCGCCGCTTCCGACCGCCCCCGCCCTGCCTGCACCGGGAAGGCTTTGCAGGTCCGGTGGTCTATTCCGGTGACATGGTCCGCCGCGACGCAGAGGGGTTCCTTTATTTCGTGTCGCGGGCAGACCGGCAGATCAAGATTCTCGGCAATCGGGTCAGCCTGGCCGAGATCGAGAATGCGGCCCTTCTCAGCGATGCGATCACCGCCTGCGCCGCAGGCACGATACCGGGCGAGGCGGGGGGCGATCCGACGATCGTCCTGTTCTACACCTGCGGTCAGGACCCCGAGGCCGGGGCACGGCTGGAGGCCTGGTGCCGAAGCGAGCTGCCCTCGTTCATGGTCCCGGGTCTGTTCCTGCGCCGCGACGATCTGCTGCTGAACCCGAACGGCAAGTATGACGTGGATGCAATGCTGGCGGCCCATCGTCGGCCGGAACCGGCGGGGGCCTGAGCGATGGAAGAGATCGGCATCGAAACCGGTTTCGAAGGACTGACGGCGACGCAGATGCTTAGCCTTTGCCGAAACCGCCCCGCCTATTTCTATTCGCGCCGTCGCATCGGCGACCAGATCGACGCGTTCCGCAAGGCGATGCCCCGGGCCACGCGCCTTGCCTATTCGGTCAAGGCCAATCCGTTTCCGCCACTGATCCAGCATGTTGCCGGTCTGGTCGACGGGGTCGACGTCACGTCGTACAACGAGATGATTGCCAGCCTGAACGCAGGTGTGCCTGCCCGGTCGATCATGTTCGCTGGGCCGGCCAAGAAGGCGCATGAGTTGCAGGCGGCGGTGGCCATGGGCGTGCGGATCAGCGCGGAATCGGTCACCGAACTGCGCCGCATCGCCCAGGCCGCCACCACTGCCGGAACCCGCGCTGCGGTTCTTCTGCGCGTCAATCCGCAGCTTTCGCTGCGCGGTGCTTCGATGCGGATGGGTGGGGCGCCAACCCAATTCGGCATCGACGAAGACGACCTTGACACCGCCTGGCAGCTTCTGGACAGCCCGCATCTGCGCTTTTGCGGCATCCACATCTATTGGGGGTCGCAGTGCCTTTCGGCGCAGGCGATCACCGAGGCCCAGGCGGCCTGCGTCGATCTGGTCGAAAGGCTGAGCCCCCTTTTTCCGAACCCGCCCGAGAAGATCAATCTTGGCGGCGGGTTCGGGGTGCCGCATTTCCCCAGCGATACGGCGCTGGACATCCAGCTGGTCGGCGAGGGCTTCGGCCCGCTTCTCACCCGGCTTGCCAGGCGGTTTCCCTCGGCCGAGGTCTTCCTGGAACTGGGCCGCTATCTGGTCTGCGAAGCCGGGATCTACGTCTGCCAGGTCGTCGACATAAAGCGATCGCACGGCAAGACCTTTGTGGTGACCGATGGAGGGTTGCACCACTTTCTGGCCGCGACCGGCAACTTCGGCCAAAAGATCCGCCGGAACTTCCGGCTTGGTACGATCCTGGCGAGGCCCCGTGCCTTTGCCACTGCATTGACGGGCGCGCCCGATCTGGAATTGGTCGGCGCGCTGTGTACGCCGATCGATCTGCTGGGTCACGGGCTTGCCGGACCAGAGATCGAGATCGGCGACCTGATCGTGGTGAATTGCGCCGGCGCTTACGGGCGTTCGGCCAGTCCCGTCGATTTCCTGTCGCACGACCATCCGGGAGAGTATCTGATATGACTGTCTTTCAGACCGTTCCGCCGGCCCAACCGTCGACTGCCCAGATGTTCGACCTCGCCCCGGACGAGAACCAGCGCCTTGCGCTTGATATGGTCGGGCGCTTTGCGTCGCGCCACCTGACCAACCCCGATCCGGTGACAGAGGACCTTGCCCGGGCCTTTGCGCAGCTTGGCCTGGACGAGATGATCGGCGCCTTCGCCGATCCGGTGCTGCTGGGGCTGATCTGTGAACGGCTCGGCGCAGGCTGCGCGTTGACCGGATTGCGCCTGATATTGCCCCGGCTTGTTCCGGGGAACGGGCAAGGGGCACGCCCGCCCAATCTGGTGATCGCCCGGCGCAACGGGGACCGGGACCGGCTTGTCGGGCTGGCCTTCGACCCGGGCCAGCCGCTGACGGTTCTGTGCGACCAAGGACCGATCTTCCGGATCGGAGCCAAGGGTCTTGCCGACTGCCGGATCACACAGCTTGCCGGGACGCTGCGGGGATGCCGGGTGGTCGACGGCAGCGCCCCGGTGCACCAGGCCGATCCGGGGGCGCCAGAGGCCCGGGATGTGGCGCATCGGCTGGCGCTGATCCTGATTGCGCTCCTCCTTGGCGGCATGCAGCGGGCGCTGGACTTCGGCTTTGACTATGCGCACCAGCGGGAAGCCTTCGGCAAGGCGATCATCGGTCACCAGCCGGTGGCATTCCGGCTGGTGGATGGGCTTATGAAGGTCGAGGCGCTGCGCCTTCTGATGCTGAACCAGGCGACGCTGTTTCACCGGGGGGGCGGCTTGAAAGGGCTGGCCGAAGAAACCGCCGCAGCCTCGGCCGCTGTCCTGCGCGACGTGATGCAGAATTGCGGCGGCCACGGCTATGTCGCGGGCACCGAGATCAACACCCTGTTCCAGACCAACAGCCTGTGTAGATCACTTCTGTCCAGCCTGTCGGAGGCATTTCTCAGCTATCCCGACCCGGAGGCCTGCCCATGCTGACCATCGGATTAAGCGGCGTCCAGAACTATGAGGGCTTTCTGCGCGACACATACCCCGACCGCCCCGAGGGGGACTATCGCATCCGGCAGGGCATGGATGCCGCCGCCGCGCTGGTACAGGACGGCAAGGTGATTGGCTGTCTGGCGCAAGAGCGTCTGGACCGGGTCAAGCAATCCTCGACCTTTCCCGCGCAGGCGGTGCGGGCGCTGCTGCAGGACGCGGGGTTGGGTATCGGCGATGTGGACGGCTTTGCCTATGCCTACAACTATGGCGGGCTTTTTCCTCTGGCAGGCAGCGGTCAGACCGACAATGCGCTGTTCAGAAAGGTGCTGGCTCCGGCGGTCATCGCGGACCAGCTGCACCAAGCTTTCCCGGAAACGACCGGCACCAGCATTCGCTTTGTCGATCACCACCTGGCTCATGCTGCCAGCGTCTTCTACCCCTCGGGCCTGGACGATCCGCTGATCCTCGTGGCCGATGCGATGGGCGAGGTGGCCTCGATGAGCCTTTACCTCCGCGAGGGACCCGGCTTCCGGCGCATCGGGCAGCATGGGTCGCTGGATTCCATCGGTATCTTCTATTCGCTGGTCACCATGCTTTTGGGGTTCGAGTTCAACGGCGACGAATACAAGATCATGGGACTTGCCCCCTACGGCTCTGCCAAGCCCTACGGCGACCGCTTCGACGAGATGCTGCAGCTGCTGCCGGGCGGACAGATCCGGATAGACGCCTTGCGGACCAACCGGACAGCGACAGAAAAGGCCTTCTTTGGGGCGTCGCGCCAGATGATCCGTGAGACCTTGGCGCTTGACGCCGATCCGGGGCGCATCCCGCTTGAGGTCAAGCAGGACGTGGCGGCTGCGCTGCAGAAGCGCACAGAAGAGGGCGTGCTGCACATCATCCGCCACTACAAGGCCGAGACGGGCAAGACCGAACTGGCCTATGCCGGCGGGGTGGCGATGAACTGCTGCGCTAATCGCCGGATTGCCGAAACGGCCGGGTTCGACCGTATCTATGTGGGCTGCGCCTCGGGCGATGACGGATCGGCGCTGGGGGCGGCCCTGCTGCAGCATGCCGAAGCAACCGGTGAAAGCGCCATCGTCTTCCCCTCGCCTTATCTTGGCCCGTTGGAAACGGCTGATCAGGTTGACAGGACGCTGACCGACTTTGCCGATCAGGTCGAAGTCCGGCAGTTCGCCAGCTTCGATCTTCTGTGCGACGCGGTCGTCGACCGTCTGTGCCGAAAGGACGTGGTCGCCTGGCATTTCGGCCGCAGCGAGTTCGGTGCCCGGGCCCTGGGAAACCGCTCGATCCTGGCCGATCCGCGTCACCCCGACATGCAGGACAAGGTGAACCATGTCGTCAAACAGCGTGAAAGCTTTCGCCCGTTTGCGCCAATCGCCATGGCAGAGCTTGCCCCGACCTGGTTCGAGGTGCTGCCGAATGTCGATTACAGCTACATGACCGTGGTCACCGCAACCCGCCCGGACCACCGCGGCCGTCTGCAGGCGGTGACCCATGTCGATGGATCGGCCCGTTTGCAGACCGTGTCGCGCGCGCAGAATCCGAAGATCCACCGGCTGCTGGAACGGTTCCGCGACGCGACCGGTCTGGGCGTGCTGATGAACACCAGTTTCAACGTCAAGGGCCAACCCATTGTTAACACTGCGCGTGAGGCGGTCGAGACCTTTCTGTCCACCGGCCTTGACGCATTGGTGATCGAGGGCAGCCTGCTGATCAAGCGCCCAAGGGGCGAGAGGTCCGCATGATCCGGGTCGACGTTGACAGCCTGAAGACCGCCATCAACGTCCAGGTTGCTGCGGAACAGCCCTATGTTGCGGGTCTGGTCGCCGCCATCCGCACCCAAAGCCCGGACACCGACCTGACCGGCGAGATCCCCGATGCGTTCTGGCAGGCTGTAGACGTGCGCGCGCTGAACCTGATGGTCGTCCCGAAGCGGTTCGGCGGTCTGGTCGCCACGCAGACCGCGATTTCCCGCGTCGTGTCGTTCGAACGGGTGGGCTATGAAGACCCCGGCTATGCCATTGCCCTGCCCGGCCCCGGCCTGTCGATGCCACCCGTTCTGGCGATGGGCAACGAGGCGCTGCTGGACAGGGTCTTTGCGCGCTTTCACAGCGACCGGCCGATCTGGGGCAGCTTTGCGATCACCGAACCTCATGCCGGGTCCGAGGCCACCGCGATCCGGACCTATGCCGAAAAGACGGGCGACGGCTATGTGCTGAACGGCAGCAAGTGCTTTGTCACCAACGGGGCGCGATCGGACTATGTGATCGTCTTTGCCATGCGGTCGCGCAAGCATGGTCGGCTTGGAATGCGGGCCTTCCTCGTAGAGACCGGGACTCCCGGCTATTCGGTGCTACGGACCGAGCGGATGCTGGGCATGAAGGCCAGCCAGTTGACGATGCTGCAGTTCGAAGACTGCCGGATTCCCGAAGAAAACTTGCTCTGGCGTGAGGACCTCCCCCGGTTTTCCGATGCGCTTTCGGCGGCACAAAGGTCATGGGATTTCATGCGGCCGATGCTATCCAGCATTATTGTCGGCACCTGCCAAAGGCTGCTGGACGAGCTCCGTTGCCTGCTTGAAGGCCGCGAGGACGCAGGTCGGAAGCTGTCCGATGACCCGCGCAGCCTTATCGGGCGGTACCAGACCCGCATCGACGGATGCCGGATGCTCGCGCTGCAGGCAGCCTGGAAGTATGACCGGGATATCCCCATGTCGCGCGATGCGTCGATGGCCAA
>JBEIDZ010000048.1:0-11142 GCA_040383215.1 Paracoccaceae bacterium
GACCGTTTCCATCGATTTCGAGGATTTCAATACCAACCCGGCCATCAGGGGCCAGATCACCAATCGCGAGGCCTTCGCTGAGGACGGCACTGAGATCGACCTGACAAAGACGGACGGCCTTGTGCTCCCGACGCTTGTTTTCGACGTCGGGGCCGGCAGCACAACCCTTTCCCGGAACGGAGAGATGTCCGGCACATTGAGGAGCTGGAAAGAAGATGGTGACGCCGGCAAACTCTACGAAGAAGGCGTCTTTTACGGCGTGCTCGCCGGTGACCTGACAGACAGGAACGACGGAGGAGAACTCGTCTGAGTCATTGTGATCACCTCGGATGATCCGCGATATGACGGGGTCACGGCACAGGAAACGGGTGGCTTCATCCTTTATCGTTGACCGTGTGACCCCGAAACATGTCCTCTGCGCCGTTTCGGTCTGGATCTGGGCGGGACTTGCGCAGGCAAATCCGTTGCCAACCGATGCTGACGTCACGCTCAGCCCTGACGGGATGCGCAGCCTCTCGGCCGGTCTGATCCAGAGCGGCCGCCTGGCCGAGGCCGCAGCCCTGACCGACGCGCTGATCGCACGCGATCCGTCCGACCCGACAGCACTCATCCTGCGGGCGCGGGTGGCACTTGCGACGGACGATCCCCGGGGCGCGATCACGCTTGCCGCGCGGGCATTCCGGGCAGGAGGCAACGATGATCAGCGCTATGCTGCCGCGCGGATTGCCGCGCGCGGCCATGCGGCGCTGAAACAGGACACGCGCGCGCAATGGTGGCTGCGGCGGGCCGGCAACGTGGCACCTGACGAGGCCGCCGAACGCAGCGTGGCCGAAGAGTTCCGCGCCCTCCGCCAGCGCAACCCCCTGGCCATCTCGCTCCAGTTCGGCATCTCCCCGTCTTCGAACATCAACGGGGGAAGCGCCAACGACTCAATCATCCTGCCAGGACTGCCAGTCGAATTCGTGCTCGATGGCGAAGCGCGCCCCCTGTCCGGCCTGCAGATCGAAGCCGGGTTCAATCTGTCCTACCGTCTCCATCGCACCGAAAATACCGCGACCTTCTTCGACGCATCGCTTCAGGGACGCACCTACATCCTCAGCGCCCAGGCCAGGGAACAGGCGCCAGACGCCCGCGGCAATAACTATGCCGATGTCTCTCCCACGATCAGCCTGACCCATCGCTGGCTCCCCGATGGCGCCCGCGGCCCCTGGACGCTGACAGGCACCTACGGTCATACGTGGTATGAGGACTCGCTCTTCGCCGTCTTCGGGCAATTCAGCCTTGGCAAATCCATGCAGTTCGAAGACGGTCAGCGACTTGACCTGTCAGCCTATGCGGATTTGCAGGACCGCATCCGTGACAACGAATATCTGACGGCCCTCGGTGCACGCGGCCGCTGGACATGGATCACGTCGCAAGGCGACCAGGCCAGTATCAGTATGGCCTGGCGCGACACGCTCGGTGACCTGGCGGACGTGGCCTTCAACTCGGCCCTGGTCGGCGCCGGATATCAGTTTGCCCAGCCGGTCGCGTCTATCCGGCTCGGGCTCGGGGCGGACCTCGAATACCGCTACTTCCCGACCTCCAATTTTGCCTTGGATGGGCGCGAAGACTGGCGGGGAAACCTTCGCGTGATGATCGGATTGCCGGACTACAGCTACTACGGCTTCGAACCGCAGGTCATCCTGCGCGCGTCCCACACCGAGTCAAGCGTCGCACTCTACGACTCGCGCAGCCTCAGCATCGATTTCGGCATCGTTTCCAGCTTCTGACGCTGGCAGCCCGCGCCGGCCGTGGTAGACTGTTCCAGACACGCCGCGCGCCCGAATGCGCCGCGAGACAGGAGACCAGGTCATGCCGCTGCGCTATCTCCACACCATGGTCCGGGTGAAGGACCTCGAGAGGTCGAAAGCCTTCTACGAACTTCTCGGCCTGCGCGAAACGCGCCGCTACGACAACGACAAGGGCCGCTTCACACTCGTCTTCATGGCCCCGCCGGGGCAGGAGGACTGCCCGGTCGAGCTGACCTACAACTGGGACGGCGACGACGCCCTGCCATCTGACAGCCGCCATTTCGGCCATCTGGCCTACGAGGTGGACGACATCTATGCAACCTGCCGGCATCTGCAGGACAACGGAGTGATTATCAACCGCCCGCCCCGCGACGGACGGATGGCCTTCGTGCGCTCACCCGACAACATCTCCATCGAACTGCTCCAGAAAGGCGGGGCAAAGGACCCCGCCGAACCCTGGGCCAGCATGGGCAACACCGGGCACTGGTAGCGGTCAGTAGATGTAGCGGATCTGGTCCGACCAGTAGCGTTCGATCCGCCGCAGCGCCTGGGTGATATCCTCCATCCCGTCCATGTCGAGCACACCGCGCGAGATCAGCCCCTCGGCATGGGTCGCAAAGAGCCGGGCCACAATATCCCGGTTCTTGCGGCCCTTCTCCGTCAGCCGGACACGCACGGACCGGCGATCGACCTCGCACCGCTGATGATGCATGTAGCCCATCTCGACCAGCTTGCGCAGGTTGTAGCTCACATTCGACCCCTGGTAATAGCCGCGCGTCTTGAGCTCGCCAGCCGTCACCTCATGTTCGCCGATGTTGAACAGCAGAAGGGCCTGAACCGCATTGACCTCGATCACGCCGACGCGCTCGAACTCGTCCTTGATCACGTCAAGAAGGAGGCGGTGCAGTCTTTCGACCAGGGTCAGCGCCTCCAGATAGTTGGCCATGAAGCCAGCATCGCTGCCCTGGGGGCGGGTCGTCACAAGTTGTGTATGAACGCTCATGGCTTGTCGCATCCGGTTGTTGCAGAGGCGAGATTTGCCGCGTTTGAACCAACAACGGGTTAATCCGGGTCACCCATCAGTGGTCTTTTGCAGGGAAACGCCAAGATTTTGAAGCAAAACGCCCCGATCCCGCACCAGCTCTGCAACACGGGAGACAAGCCCTGCGTGCCCGGCGGGCACTTCGGCCTGACCGGTGCACCACAGGTAAAGATCGTGGTCATTCTCGGCCAGAAGCGCCTCGTAGGCCGCGAGGTCCCCCTCCGGCATGGCATCGAGCGCAGTCTGCGCAAAGGCGCCAAGGATCAGATCCATCTCGCGGATTCCCCGCCGCATGGAACGCAGCCTGAGCCGCCTGATCTGCGTCACCCTGTCCTCGGACACCGCCTGTCTCTCCTCGCTTGATGCAGCCCCGCGGGCGGCCTATGACACGGATGCCGACCCTGCTCCAGCCCAAGGCCGCAAGATGTCCTTTCTGTCGCTGACGCTCGACCGCGTGAAGCCCTCGCCCACGATCGCGGTGACCACCCGGGCGGCCGAACTCCGGGCAGCGGGCCGCGACATCATCGGGCTCGGCGCAGGCGAGCCGGACTTTGACACGCCCGACAACATCAGGGATGCCGCCATCGCGGCCATCCGGGCGGGCAAGACACGATACACCGCAGTCGATGGCATACCCGAACTGAAACGGGCCGTCTGCGACAAGTTCCGGCGTGAAAACGGCCTGGCCTACAGCCCGGACCAGGTCAGCATCGGCAGCGGCGGCAAGCAGGTCATCTACAATGCACTGATGGCCACCCTGAACCCCGGCGACGAGGTCGTCATCCCCGCGCCCTACTGGGTCAGCTATCCCGATATGGTGCTGCTTGCCGGCGGCACACCCGTCTTCGTCACCGGCCGGATGGAAGACCGCTTCAAGATCACGCCAGCCGATCTCGAAGCGGCGATCACGCCAAGAACCAAATGGTTCCTCTTCAATTCTCCCTCCAACCCGACCGGGGCAGGCTATTCCCGATCCGAACTCCGGGCGCTGACCGAGGTGCTTCTTCGTCATCCCCATGTCTGGGTGATGTCGGATGACATGTACGAACACCTCTCCTTCGATGACTTCCGGTTCTGCACCCCCGCCGAAGTCGAACCCGGGCTCCACGACCGGACACTGACGGTCAACGGCGTCTCCAAGGCCTATGCGATGACCGGCTGGCGCATCGGATACGCCGCCGGCCCCGCACCACTGGTGCGGGCCATGGCCAAGATCCAGTCGCAGTCAACCTCGAACCCCTGTTCCGTCAGCCAGCATGCCGCGGTCGAGGCGTTGAACGGCCCTCAGGATTTCATCGCCACCAACAAGCTCGTCTTCCAGCGCCGGCGCGACCTCGTGGTGTCACAGCTGAACGCGGCCCAGGGGATCGTCTGCCCCAAGCCCGAAGGTGCCTTCTATGTCTATCCATCGATTGCCGGCTGCATCGGCAAGACCAGCGCCGCCGGCAGGCTCATCGGCAACGACGAAGACTTTGCCCAGGCGCTTCTGGACGAAACCGGCGTGGCCGTGGTCTTCGGCGCAGCCTTCGGCCTCTCGCCGCACTTCCGGGTGAGCTATGCGACATCCGATGCCCTTCTGGCCGAGGCTTGCAGCCGGATTCAGCGTTTCTGCGCAGAGCTTCACCCTTGACCGTGCGGGATGACATGGCAGTCCGGCCCTCCGGGTCCGCGCTGCCGCCTGGCCGGGTCAGAGGGCCATGCCGCGGCAGCGCCCCGGCGGCTGGCCGGTATCCGTTGCGCCAGCAGACAGGATGAACACCATGCCCGGCGACCTGCCCGACTACTACTTCCGGATCCGTGAAAACGGCGCGGCGGTGTTTCGCGTCGATGCCGAAAACCGCAGCCGCAGGATCGAATTGGAACAGATCGCCGTCGCGAACGTGCGAAACGGCGAAATCCGGCCCCATGGCGACCGCAAGCTGACCGATGCCGACATCGCCGCCATCCGGGACTGGCTTGCCGCCCGGCAGGCCCTCCTCGCCGAAAGAGAGGTCGACGATATCCTGCGGACCGTCGATCATCTGAACCTGACCACGCAATGGGCACAGGCGAAGGCCACCGATGACCAGCTCGATCGGGTCACGGATACGCTTCTGCTGGCCATGCACGATCTGCGATCGATGCTGGTGCGACGCAAGTCCGAACGTCTTGCAAGCTCCGCATCAGGCGAAGACGAAGCCTAACGCCGCGCCCGCCAAAGCCGGACAGCCCGCCAGACATAACCCGCGACGAGCGCCGCAAGGATGATCTTTGTCGCGGGGTCAAGCAAATGGGCCACCCGCTCGTAATTCGCCTCAAGCAGGACGCCGGCAAGCGTCAGGAGCAGCACCCACAGGAAACTTCCGATCGTGGTGACGGCAAGGAACGCGGCCAGCGGCATCGACGCAAGCCCTGCCGGGACCGAGATCAGCGTCCGCACACCCGGCACAAGACGCCCCAGCAGGACCGCAACGGCCCCCCACCGGACAAACCATGCCATGGCCCGTTCCGCCTCATCGCGGCTCAAGGTCAGCCAGAATCCATACCTGTCGATCAGGTCAAGCAGGCGCGCGGCCCCGAAAAGCCGGCCCGCGGCATACCAGGCCACCGCCCCGGCCACCGATCCCGCCGTGCCGGCGCCGACGACGGCCCAGAACGACAATCTTCCCGCAGCAACCTCGAACCCGGCCAGCGGCATGATCAGTTCCGAAGGGATCGGCGGAAACAGGTTTTCCACAAGCATCAGAAAGGCGATCCCCCAGGCACCGCCCGCCGTGATCATCCCGCGGATGAACTCATCCATATGCGTGGCCCCTGCCCCCGGGACGGCCGATCCTGACCGACCGCCGCCAGAATCGCCACATCAGCAGGATCGCCGCAAGTCCAAGACCCACGACCAGCCCCAGCCAGACACCGACCGCGCCCAGCCCGAACACAAAACCCAGAACAAAGCTCACCGGCATCCCGACCACCCAGTAGCTGATGGCTGCGATGATCATCGGCACGGTCGTATCCTGCACTCAGCGCAAAAGCCCCAGTGCGATGACCTGGGCCCCGTCCATCAGGTTGAAAAGCGCAGCCATCGCCAGCAGGGCGACACCCACGGTCAGAAGCGTGCCCCGCGCCGGGTCTGACGGATCGATGAACAGCGCAACCAGCGTCCCAGGAACGGAAACGAACAGGATGACGGTAAGCACCCCGGCCGTGACGGAAAGAACGGTGGAAACCCGGCCGCTCAGCCGAAGGGCCGCCTCGTCATGCCGGCCCATCGCCTGACCTGCCCGGACGGTCGCCGCCTGACTCAACCCCAGATGCAGCATGAAGGCGGCAGAGGCGTAATTCAGCGCGATCCCGTGGGCCGCGAGTTCGACCGCGCCGATCCACCCCACCATCACCGCGGTCATGCTGAACAGCCCGCTTTCCGCCAGGCTGGTCAATCCGATGGGAAGACCCAGACGGAAGACGCGGACAAAGGCTGGCGCATCGAACCTCCAGATGCGCTGCAACAGCCGGTATTCGGGGCGCTTGACCAGCGCATATCCGCCCAGGACCGCCAGCGAAAGCAGCGTGCTGCCAAGCGAGGCAACGGCTGCCCCTTCGATTCCCATCTCGGGCGCGCCCCAGTTGCCGAAGATGAAGGCATAATTCAGCAGCGCATTCAGCACAGCCGCGCCCACGGTTGCCCAAAGGATCATCCCGGTCAGTTCAAGCGCCGAAAGAAAGGCCCGCAGCACCGTCACCATCAGCGCGGGGATCATCGCCCATCCGGCGATCCGCAGGTAATCCTGCGCCAGGGCTGCGACCGCAGGATCCTGCCCGATCGCAAGAAAGAGCCGCTCCGACCACATCAGCGGCAGGGTCACGGCAAGTCCATAGATCGCGGCGAGCCACAGCCCCATCCGCGTCACGCGGCGCACCTGCGCCTCCTGCCGGGCCGCGACGGCCGCCGCTACGATCGGCGTCACCGCCCAGGCAAAGCCCGCCCCCATGAGAAACAGCACGAAGTAAAGCGAATTGGCCAGCGTAGAGGCCGCCAGCGCCGTGACATCGTACCAGCCAAGCATCAGGGTATCGGTCAGTCCGATGGCAAACTGCGCCATGTTCGACCCGATCAATGGCAACCCGAGACCAAGCAGAGCGACCGCCTCGGTCGTCCAGCGCCGAGGCGCGGTCGGTCTGACATCGGCCGGGGACATGCCCCCGCGCTTACGCGATGCCAGAGCCCGGGTAAAGCCGGCCGCAGACACGCAATCAGCGCAGCAGAAGGTGAACCGCGATGGTCAGGATGACCGCGCCTGCCAGCGCCTCGAGCGCGGACAGCATCCGGAGCGTCCCGGTACCCGACGCGGCCTGCAGAAGCGCACTTTCCCGCAGCGATACCGACGCGATCGCGACCGCAACGGTGACGGTCGCCGTCCCCAGGGCCATGATGAAGGCGCCCGCGATCCCGGCCCAGACAAGTCCAAGCCGCCATGTCAGCACCAGAAGGAACAGGGCCCCCGTGCAGGGCCGTGCGGCGACGGCGGCCACGACCATCGCCCCATCCCTGACCGATCTGACCTCGGAGGCCTGATCGATCGTCGGCCCATGCGCATGTCCGCAGGTTTCGCAGACCGCGCCCGCCCCCGCCTTGGCATGGTCGGCCACCCTGCCCAAGCCCGAAAGGTCCTCGACCCCGCCGGTCTGTCCGGCAGGCAGCGCAGGATCCGCCACCCGCAGCCGCCAGAGCGCACGACCGCCACGCCACAGAAGCCAGAGCCCGATCCCCGCAATCAGCAGGTTCGACAAGGCATCAAGCCCGGTATCGGCCAGTCCCTGAAGGGTCTCCCGGCTCCAGCCAAGCAGGAATATGCCCGCATAGACCAGCACAACCGCCGTCGCCGCCTGCGCAAGACTCGACGCCACGGCAAGCCCGCCCAGCCGCAGCATGGGCACACGCCGGCCAAGGCCATATCCACCGATCACGACCTTTCCGTGGCCCGGTCCGGCGGCATGAAAGAAGCCGTATCCGAAACACAGGGCCCATAATGTGAACAACGCATCCGGTTCGCCCGCCCGCAGCGCGCGCAGGGCGCCCGCCATGGCATTCTGGACCTCTCGCTGGCCTTCGGCCGCGAATGCGGCAACCCGTGCCGCGCCGCCCATGCCAAAAAGCCAGACGGCGGCCGCGACCGCCAGCACCGCAGGAATCCAGATCAGCCGTTGCATGACACGACGACCGTATCGGAAAAGGCCTCGCCCACCTCGGGAAAGGCCTCGTCCGGCCCCACGTCACTGGCCGGCCGCCCGTACAGCAGCTCATCCACAAGCGAATAGGCCGCATTCAGATCGGCCTTGCGCAATTCAGCCGCACAGTCCTCCGCACCCTGCAGGATGATGTCAGGCGAAATCTCGTAGGCGACATAGTAGAAAGGATCGTAGACCTGCACGGAAACCGGAGTGCCTGCCGCAACCGGCATCTCCAGCGGTCTGAAATGCCGCTCGATCACCTGTCCCCCGACATAGGCGACGCTCGCCTCCGTCCGCGGCCCAAGCTCCAGCGGACGGCCATCCTGGATCACAAAGAGGTCCCCGCCAAAGTCGACCGGCCAGTCGAGGACGCTTTGGGAAAGCGCCGCAAGCTCGGGCTCGGTCATCGCAAGATCGCCGTCCGGATCGAGTCCGAGGTCCTCGGTCAGCATGAAGGAAAAGAACTCGTCATAGGTCCAGCTCAGGCGGACGCCCGCGATCCGCCCGGCCTCGTCAAAGACGATCTCGACCCCCGCAGCGACAAACACATGCGGATGCGCCGCAACCGGTGCGGCAGGCAGGGCAGCCAGTGCCATGATGAAAGCAGAACGCATGCAGCCCATGTAGCCACAGGGTCGGCGACCCGCAATCAGTCCGGGCCCCGCGCCCCCAGGGGCGCGCGGAACTCTGCCACGCCCTGCCGCCCAGACCGCCAAATGACCTCGCCTCACCCGCCCAGCACGTCCCGCCATGAATGACGCGGCCGGAACCCGACCAGCCTATTGGCCTTCTCGCTGGAATAGAGTGTCTCGTCCCGCCCCATCGCCTTCCTGACGGGGACGCCATCATAGAAACGGGCAATGACCTCGTCGGTGGTGATCTTCACGCTCATGTCGTCGTTCGAGACGTTGAAGACCTGATAGCCAAGGCCGTCGGTCCTCAGGCAGCAATCCACCATGTGGCCCAGGTCCCGCGCGTCGATATAGGCAAAGATATTGCGCCGCCGCAGACCCGGATTGGCCATGAAGGCAGGAAAGTTCTGCGCATATTCGTGCGGCTCGATCACGTTGTTGATCCGCAGCGCATAGATGTCGAAACCCGACCGCTTCTGGAAGCTCCGCCCTGTGACCTCGTTCACAACCTTGGACAGCGCATAGCTGTCCGGCGGCACGACCGGATGATCCTCATCGACAGGAAGGTAAAGAGGCTTGACCTCGCCATCGGCGAAACAGACGCCATAGGTTGTCTCTGACGACGCGAAGATGATCTTGCGGATACCCAGCCGCACCGCCGCGTCGATCACATTGTAGGTGGACATCACGTTGATTCGATAGGTCTCGTTGTCGGGCCGGAACAGGATCGCCGGAATGGCCGCGAATGGACCACCGCATCATAGGTCCGCATCCCCTCGCCCGTGTCGAGATCGGAGTAATCCGCATAGGCCTGCATCGCATTGAACACCTGCCCCGCATCGGTCAGATCGACCTGCAGGCTCTTGACCCCCGCCTGGTCGAGCTTGACGAGATCGATATTTGTGACCTGATGACCCTGGGCTGTCAGATGGGCAATCGCATGGCGACCGGCCTTGCCTGCGCCCCCTGTAAAGAACACGCGCATGGATCCGCTCCTTTCCGTTCCGGACGGTCTGCATCTCTAGGGCGCACAGGACGCCTCTGGCAAGGGGCGCGCCCCCTCTCTAGGAAGCAAAGCCGGGGCAGACAGGGGATTCGGCCATGACCGTGACAATCTATGGCGTCTATCGCAGCCGGGCATCCCGGAACTACTGGATGGCGGCAGAAATCGGCCTGCCGGTCGTCTCCGTCCCCGTGATCCAGGCCTACCGCCTTCCCGACTGCCATGCGCCCGGCGCCCCCCTCAATACCCGCTCGCCCGCCTTCCTCGCGATCAGCCCGGCAGGGGCCATCCCGGTGATGACCGACGGCGACCTCGTGCTCACCGAATCCCTCGCGATCAACCTCCATCTCGCCCGCACCTACGGCGGCGACCTCGGTCCCCGCAATCCCGCCGAGGACGCCCTCATGCAGGCCGCCGCTCTCCACGCCGCAACGGCAATCGAACCCTGGAGCCTCGCCATCCTCTTCGCCTTTGCCGAAAGCCGCGCCGACACGGCCGAAGGCCAGGCCGAGGTCACGGACTGCACCAGAAAGCTCGCCCGCCCCCTCGCCCGTCTCGAAGAACATTTCGCCCGGCACGCGTTCCTTGTCGGCGGCCGTTTCACGGCAGCCGACCTCAACCTCGCCGAAATCCTGCGCTATGCCCAGGGCCATCCCGACCTGCTGCCATCGCATCCCGCCCTGGACCGCTGGCTCAGAACCTGCCAGGACCGCCCGGCATTCAGGTCCATGTGGGAAAGACGCAACGCCGAGCCCGCCTGAGCCCGCAGGCCCCGGGAGCCTCCGCCCTCCGCCCATGGTTGCCCTGCGGGGCCCGCCCTGCAATGATCCGCCAAAAGAGGTGCGAAGCAGCCATGTCCGACGATCTTCTTCAGGATGGAACCGAAGACTACAACGCCGCCTCGATCGAAGTTCTCGAGGGGCTTGAACCTGTCCGCAAGCGCCCCGGCATGTACATCGGCGGAACCGATGAACGTGCGCTCCATCATCTCGCCGCAGAAGTGCTCGACAACGCGATGGACGAGGCGGTGGCGGGCCACGCCGACCGCATCGAGGTCGAGCTTTCCGCCGAGGGCACCTGCACGATCCGCGACAACGGGCGCGGCATCCCCGTCGACCCGCACCCGAAGTTCCGCAACAAGTCCGCGCTCGAGGTGATCCTCACGACGCTGCATTCCGGCGGCAAGTTCTCGGACAAGGTCTACTCGACGGCCGGCGGCCTGCACGGCGTCGGCATCTCCGTCGTCAACGCGCTCTCGGACGAGCTGGTCGTCGAGGTGGCGCGCGAGAAGACCGTCTGGCAGCAGCTCTACAGCCGCGGCGTGCCCAAGGGGCCCGTGCGCAAGATCGGCACCACGCCCAACCGCCGCGGCACAAGCGTGAGCTTCCATCCCGATCCGGAGATCTTCGGCAAGGCCGCGCGGCTCAAGGCCGCGACGATCTTCCGCATGGCGCGCGCCAAGGC
>JBEIDZ010000049.1:0-10997 GCA_040383215.1 Paracoccaceae bacterium
CACCGTTTCGGACGGCGCGGAAAACCTTGCCGATGACATCGAAGCTGAACTGCGCGAACAGCAGCCTGGCGGCTGACGCCGCGCGACCGGTCTGACCGGCAAGGGCCGTGGCCGCAGGGCCACGGCCCTTTCCTTGTCCCGGGCGACCGGGATTTTTTTTTCCGTCTTTTCCGGTTCCTTGCGGTGCCCCGCTGTGTTTTCACCTCCTTACCCTATTCCGACCACATTTTGGCTTTATCCTGAAACGATCTGCAGCTAAGCGCCTGCAGCGTGTGTGGTGTGAGTGTCTTGGGGTGTGGTCATGTGGGTGGTGGCAAAGGGTTTCCTGCGGGACGAAGCCGGTGCAGTCTCGGTCGACTGGGTCTTTCTGACGGCGGCAGTCGCTGTCATGGCGGTGCTGATCACGTCGATCGTGCTGACGGGAGCGATGGACCCCGTGCAGGGACTCGGAGCGGTTCTTGCCGACATGCGGGTGCGGGACTGAGTCCGTCTCCCGGTCTCGGCTCTTGGGGGCGGGGTGTGCTGCAGTGACCCGGGGGGGGCACATGCGGCGACGGGAAAGGTGACGGGAAGATGAGAGCAGTCTTTGGTCTGGTCCTGGTGGCAGGTGTCGGTCTGGCCGGCGCAGCCGTCTATATGGTCCGGGGCCAGATGGAGGCAGCCAACCGGGCCATCGCGCGCGAACGGGCCGCGATGTCCGAGATTGTGCCCACGGTCGAGGTGATCGCGATGAACCGCCAGATCACTTATGGCGAGCCGCTCACCCCCGATGATGTCCAGGTCATCCGCTATGCCGAGCCGTACCTTCCCGAAGGCGTCTTCCTGTCGATGGAGGAACTTTTCCCGGAGGGGGAGGACGTGTCGCGCCAGGTGATGCGGCAGATGGAGGAAAACGAACCGGTCCTGGCCGTGAAGGTCACCGATCCAGGTGAAGCGGCAGGGCTGACGACGCGCATGGCCGCCGGGATGCGGGCCTTTGCCATCACGGTCGATGTCGCAAGCGGGGTGTCGGGTTTCCTGCGGCCCGGCGACCGGGTCGATGTCTACTGGACCGGCGTCGCACCCGGTGGCGTGTCCGAGATCACCCGCCTGATCCAGAATGCGCTGACACTGATCGCAGTCGACCAGACGACGGATGACAACATGTCGGCCGGGACGATCGCCCGGACGGTGACGGTCGAGGCGACGCCGGAACAGGTGGCCATCCTGGCGCAGGCACAGTCTACCGGCAGGCTGTCGCTGTCGCTTGTCCCGCTGGCCGACGACACTGTTTCGGGGACGATCGAGGTCGACCAGGGTAAGCTGCTTGACATCGAGGAAACGGCCCCCGTGATCGAGGTGCAGCCCGAAGTGCAGAAAATCTGCACGGTCCGCGAGCGCAAGGGCGACGAAGTGGTCGAGACACAAGTCGATTGCCCGGATTGAGATCCCATGTCGAGCGGCCCTCCGGGCTACCGGACGCAGGCCGGCAGGTCAGGATCGTGACCCCTGCCGTTGCAGCAAACACACAGGCGTTCTGTTGCAGCAGCCACACAGGCATTGTGGTGCGGAGGTAATTGATCCTTGTAATTCCGGGTTATTCGGTGCAGGCTTTACCAAACGACGCAAAATAAAACCGCGTCAGTGTGATTACAGAGGCAGGTCACATGCAGATCGCAAGGAACGTGAAGGCCGCCATGGTCGGCCTTATCGCGGTCATGGGCACAATCCCCATGTCGCTTCGTGCAGAGACACTGACAGTTCTGACGGGTCAATCTTCCGCGCCCCTGAACATTCCGATGAACAGGGCCGTCGTCGTCGAAAGCGATGTGCCGTTCACGGAATTGTCCATCGCAAACCCGGGCATTGCCGACATCTCGACCCTTTCGGACCGTACGATCTATGTCCTTGGCAAGGAGCCGGGGCGGACGACGCTGACGATCCTGGGGTTGAACGGGACCCTGATATCGAATGTGGAAATCAGGGTGACGCCGGATGTGGCAGAGTTCAAGGAACGGCTTGAACAAATCCTGCCAGGTGAAAACATCGAGGTGCGGACCGCCAATGACGGGATCGTGCTGTCGGGCACGGTTTCTTCTGTGGCGCGGCTGGACCGGGCGCTTGAGCTCGCGCAGCGCTATGCGCCCGACCGGGTGTCCAATCTGATGAGCGTGGGCGGTTCGCAGCAGGTCATGCTGAGAGTGCGTTTCGCGGAAATGCAGCGGTCCGTATCCAAGTCGTTGTCGTCATCGCTGGCACTGCAGGGTATCGGGCTTGGCGGCGACCTGGGTGTGACCGGTGGCACTGGAACCACGAACACCGCGGGCGGCGTGGCCGGCGCGCTGGGAGGGGCGATACCGGTGACGAACGAAAACTTCGGCGCGACGCTGTTCGGTTTCAATGCGGGCGGGCTCGAGGTGGGCATCCTGCTTGAAGCGCTCGAGAACCGCGGGGTTGTCCGGACGCTTGCCGAGCCGAACCTGACGGCGCTGTCCGGGCAGGAGGCGAGCTTCCTTGCCGGCGGCGAATATCCTGTGCCGATCTCGCAGGAAGGCGGGACGACAACGGTCGAATACAAGCCTTTCGGCGTCGAACTGGGTTTCGTGCCGCGCGTCGTGGATGGCGACCTGATCAATATCGAACTGAAGGCGTCCGTGTCGTCGCTCGATCCGTCAAAGGGCTATAGCCAGAACGGCTTCACGATCGACGCCTTCTCGCGCCGGGAAACCGCGACGACCGTGGAACTGCGCGACGGCGAAAGCTTTGCGATCGCGGGCCTGCTGTCCGACGACTTCCGCGATCTCAACCAGCAGATACCCTGGCTGGGTGACATCCCCGTGCTTGGAGCACTGTTCCGCAGCGCGGAATATGAGCGGGATCAGACCGAACTCGTGATCATCATCACGGCTCACCTTGTCACCCCGACGAGAGGCGAGACACTTGCCCTTCCGACGGATCGTGTCCGTCCGCCTTCGGAAAGCGACCTCTTCCTCTTCGGGCGCGTGGCGGCCAGCCAGGCACCGACCACCGGTGGCGCGGGCGAGGTTGCGCGGCAGGATTTCACCGGGTCTTACGGCTACGTCCTGGACTGAGCGAGCGGCACGGCAATAGGCAAGAGGGGCCGAAATGAACAACAACATCTCTGCTGCAGCAGCCCTGATCCTGCTTGCTGCCTGCGCCCAGACGAACGACCCGGCATGGTCGGCCTTCAACACCGAAGCCGGAACCGGCGTCACGGATGGCGGTTTCGGGAACTCGACGATGAACAATACGCTTGTGATGACCGGGCAGGCGGCCTACCGCGACAACCTTGCCACGCGTTTCGCGGCCGCAGTTCCGACAACGGTGAATTTCGCCTTCAATTCGGCCACACTGGATGCCGAGGCACAGGCCCGGCTGCGCCAGCAGGCCAACTTCATACGACAGTTTCCCGAGGTCAGGTTTTCGGTCTATGGCCATACGGACATGGTCGGGTCGAATGCGGCGAATTACCAACTCGGGTTGCGCCGGGCGCAGGCCGTGGTTGGTTTCCTGGTGGCACAGGGCGTGCACCGGTCGCGTCTTGACGCATTGGTGAGCGAAGGCAAGACCCGGCCGCTTGTCGTCACGCAGGGGCCTGAGCTTCGCAACCGCAGGACGGAAACAACCGTATCGGGCTTTGTCGAGCGTCATCCGAACGTGCTGAACGGCAAATACGGCGAAATCATCGTGCGTGAATATATCGACAGCGCAACCGCAGTACCCACCGTGGGCGGGGACGGCGGCGGCGGAGGGGCGTCGGCGGGCCTCGGCGAACAGCCACCGGCTGGCTGAGCCGCCTAAACCCCTGAAGGAGGGCTGGTCCGGACATCCGGACTTTCCCTTATTCCCGTCATGAACGATCGAGGGTCATCGTTCTTAAAAACCCAACAATCTTACGGTTTCGGCCCCAATCTCGTCACCATTCCCTGTGAGAAAGAGCTAACGATTCCTTGCCTGCCTTTCGCGGCGGGCGATTCGAATCGTGGGTCTCTGACGGGGTGATCCTGCCCCCGGCCCGAGCGGTCAAGGACGTGAGGCAGAAGATGAGCGCCGTACTGGAACCCGAACCGCAAACCATCGTGGCCTGCACCGTCAGCCGCGACGTGCAGGAATTCTCGCTCCTGATCGAGGATATGGAATCGAACCTCGGTGAAACCTGGGGCGATCTGACCTTTACCGAAGCACTGGCCTTCTTCGAGCAGCCCGATGCGGCCGCTCTCAAGTTCATTGCCGTTGCGATCGATGCCGAAGACGAGGCGGATCTGTCCATTGTCAAGGAGACCGTCGCTGCCGCCAAGAAGCTTGGCATCAAGGTCATCCTCATCACCGAAGACGTGAGCCCTGCCGCTTTGCACAAGCTCCTGCGCGAGGGAGGTGACGAATTCATCCCCTACCCCCTGCCGGAGGGTGAGCTTGCCCGTGCCATTGAGCGTGTGACCACGCCGCCCGTGTATGACCTTGCGGTCACCGAATACAGGACGCGGGTCAAGCCGGTCACCGACAGGGCAGGGGTGGTGATCCCCGTCTATGGCATGGCCGGCGGCTGTGGTGCATCGACACTGGCGATCAACCTTGCCTGGGAATTGTGCAATGTGGACAAGGACAACCCCCCGCGTGTCTGCCTGATCGACCTTGGCCTGCAATTCGGGGGTGTGGGGATTTACCTTGATCTTCCCCGCCGGGATGCCGTGATCGAAATCCTGTCCGATACGGAAGCCCTGGATAGCGATGCCTTTTCTCAGACCCTGCAGACCTATGGCGACAAGCTCCAGGTGCTCACGGCACCGGCTGATCTTGTGCCGCTCGACCTCATCAATTCGACCGATGTGAAGCGGATCATCGAACTTGCGAGGACAAGATTCGATTATGTCGTGATCGACATGCCCTTTGCCGTTCTGGAATGGTCGGAAGCCGTCCTGAATGCGGCGCATATCTGTTTTGCGACGATCGGTCTGGACATGCGGTCTGCGCAGAACACGCTGCGGCTCAAGCGGGCGCTGCAGGCCGAAAGCCTGCCGTTCGAGAAGTTCCGTTTCGTGCTGAATCGGGCTCCGGGCTTTACCGATCTTGTCGGAAAGAGCCGGATCAAGAGGATGGCGGAAAGCCTCGGGATCACCATCGAAGTGCAGCTGCCGGACGGTGGCAAGGCGGTCGCCCTGAACGGAGACCAGGGCGTGCCGATGGGCGAGGGGATCCCGCGAAATCCGCTGCGAAAGGAAATTGCCAAGCTTGCCAAGTCGATCCATGACGTCAACATTGCAGAGGCAGAGCCCGTCCGAAGAAAGAAGACGAAGGCGCGGTCCTGACAGAAACGATCCGAGGCAGAAAGATGTTCCAGAGGTTCAAGAAACCTGACCCCAAGGCCGCCGCAGCGCCCGGACCGCAACCGAAACCGGCCTCTGCCGCCACAGCGGCGGGCGCGGCAGCGGCGGCGGCGGCGGCACGATCGCAAGACCACGGTGCCGTCGTGCGCGTGACGCCCGCCAAGCGTGCCGAAGCCCCTGCCATACCCGACAAGGAAAGAAAGCGGCGCGACCGGATCGCCGAGGTCAAGATCGAGCTTCACAAGGCGCTGCTCGATACGCTCAACCTTGCGGCGCTGGAAAAGGCGACCGAACAGGAACTCCGCCAGGAGATCGACTCGATCGCGACCGAATCTCTCGAAGGGATGGGGATCGTCCTCAACCGGGAAGAGCGGCTGCAACTCAACCAGGACCTTTATGACGAGGTGACGGGTCTAGGCCCGCTTGAACCCCTGCTGAAGGATGACAACATCAACGACATCCTGGTCAACGGTCCGCGCCAGATCTTCGTGGAACGTGCAGGAAAGCTGGAACTGACAGAGGTGACGTTCAAGGACGAACGCCATCTTCAGCGGATCATCGACAAGATCGTGTCCGCCGTGGGGCGGCGTGTCGATGAATCCAACCCCTATGTCGACGCCCGCCTTGCCGATGGTTCCCGTTTCAACGCGATGGTGCCGCCGGTCGCTGTCGACGGCAGCCTCGTGTCGATCCGGAAGTTCAAGAAAGACAAGCTCGGGATCGACGACCTTGTGCGATATGGCGCCTTCAGCGACGAGATGGCGGCATATCTTCAGGCTGCCGTGGCCACGCGACTGAACATCATCGTTTCGGGCGGAACGGGTTCGGGCAAGACGACGACGCTGAACGCGCTGTCGTCATTCATCGACAATTCCGAACGCATCCTGACGATCGAGGATACGGCCGAATTGCAGCTCCAGCAGACGCATGTCGGCCGGATGGAAAGCCGTCCGCCGAACGTGGAAGGCAAGGGTGCGGTGACACAGCGCGACTGCCTGCGCAACGCCCTGCGGATGCGCCCAGACAGGATCATCGTCGGCGAAACCCGGGGCGAGGAAGTCATCGACATGCTCCAGGCCATGAACACCGGCCATGACGGGTCGATGACCACAATTCACGCCAACTCGGCCCGTGACGGTATTTCGCGTCTGGAAAACATGGTTTCGATGTCCGGGATCGAAATGCCGACCAAGGCGATCCGCGGACAGATCGCGAGCGCCGTGAACCTCATCGTGCAGGTCAGCCGTCTTCAGGATGGGTCGCGGCGCATGGTATCGGTGACGGAAATCACCGGCATGGAAGGCGACGTCATCTCGATGCAGGAGGTTTTCCGGTATCAGCGGGTCGGGCTGACGCCCGACAACAAGATCATCGGACACTTCACGGCGACGGGCGTGCGCAGCAATTTCTCGGAACGGTTCCGCCTATGGGGCTACGACCTTCCGGCTTCGATCTTTGAACCGCTCAACTGACGAGGCAGATGGGAATGAATTCCGAATTCGTCATCTACGCCTTCGTCTTCATCGCTGTCCTTGTTCTCATCGAGGGTCTGTACCTCACGATATTCGGGAAGTCGATTTCCCTGAATGCCAAGGTCAACCGTCGAATGGCGCTTCTTCAGAAGGGTGCGACCCGCGAGGCCGCGTTCGACCAGCTCCGCAAGGAGATGACACAGCATTTCAAGTCGCGGGGCATCCCGCTTTATTCGATCATCGCCAACAAGGCGCAGAAGGCGAACATCGCTTTTTCGCCCGTCCAGATCATGGCAATCATGGCAGGGATATCCATGGTCGCCTTCATCGCTCTGAGTATCGGAACGACTGCGTCGTCTCCGGTCAGGCTCTTTGTAGCGGTCGTGATGGGTGTCGGCGCCGTCTATCTGTGGATCGACCGGAAGGCCAAGAAGCGGATGAGCCTGATCGAAGAACAACTTCCCGATGCTGTCGAACTCATGGTGCGGTCACTTCGGGTCGGGCATCCGTTTTCTTCGGCGATTTCGATCGTCGCGAAGGAAGTCCCCGATCCGTTCGGCTCTGAAATGGGCCTCATCGCGGACGAAGCGGCCTATGGCCGTGACATATCGGACAGCCTCAAGGCGTTTGCAGAGCGGATGGACATGCAGGATCTCCGCTTCCTTGCCGTTGCGGTGACGATTCAGCAGCAATCCGGTGGCAATCTTGCCGAAATCCTCGATGGTCTGGCCAAGGTCGTGCGGGCGCGGTTCCGTCTGTTCCGCCGGGTGAAGGCCATCACGGCCGAAGCGAAATGGTCGGGCATGTTCCTGTCCGCCTTTCCGCTGGTTGCGCTGGCGGTCATCCAGGTCGCAAAGCCCGATTACTATGACGAGGTCAAGACGACGGCGATCTTCATCCCGGCCTGTCTTGTGGTCGCAGGGTTCCTGATCACCAACATCTTCGTCATGCGCACACTCGTCAACATCAAGGTGTGAAAGGCTCCGGAACATGTTCGATGCAATCAGCGGTTTCGTGACTGGTCTTTTCGGGCCTTACGGTTTGCTGTTCGTGACGGGTTTCCTTGGTGTCACGATGATCCTGATCGCTCTTGCCGCGATCCTCAGTCCGCAGCGCGATCCGCTCGACCGGATCAAGGCCTTGCAGACCGTGGCGCCCGGCAGGACCGACGGCCTGCGCAAGAGCACCGGCAAGGACAAGCTCGAACGCTTTTCCCACTTCCTCGAACCTCAGAATACCGAAGAATTGTCGGCTGTACGGCTCAAGCTTCTGCAGGCGGGCTATCAGAGCAAGAACGCCGTCAGGCTTTATCACTTCGCGCAGTTTGCGCTCGGGATGCTGGGTCTGCTTGGCGGTGCAATCCTCGTCATGACGCGGTCGAGTGACGAGCCAATGACGACCAACAGCATGCTGATGTGGTCACTTGGCCCAGGTGTCATCGGCTACATGCTGCCCAAGTACTGGGTCAACCGGCGCCAGCAGGCCCGCCAGCAGGAAATCACGAACGGCTTTCCGGACAGTCTCGACATGATGCTGGTCTGCGTTGAGGCCGGACAGTCGCTTGACCAGTCCATCCTGCGGGTATCGAAGGAACTTCGCGCGGCCTATCCCGACCTTGCAGACGAATATGAACTCGTCGCCTATGAAACCAAGGCCGGCAAGGACAAGACCCAGGTCCTGCGCGACATGGCCGAACGCTGTGGCGTCAGCGATGTGTCCTCTTTCGTGACCGTGCTGATCCAGTCCCAGCAGTTCGGGACGTCGATTGCCGAAGCACTCCGCGTCTATGGGTCCGAAATGCGTGACAAGCGCGTCATGAGAGCCGAGGAAAAGGCCAATACACTGCCGACCAAGATGACGCTCGCGACCATGATGCTGACGGTGCCCCCGTTGCTGATCATCCTGATCGGTCCGGCCATCTATGACATCTATGTGTCGTTGAACGGCGGCGGGCAGTAGTCTGCGAAGGCCGGGGTAACGGGAACCGGACGCCGCATGACGGCCTGCCGCATCGTCCTGCTCATCGCCCTTCTTCTCGGGGCCGGCTGCTCGGATAGCGGTCTTGCGCGCTCTGCCGGCGGTGTCTATGCGCCCGGTGTTTCCGGCGAATCCGATATCGACGGACTGATCGTCGGGCACCGTCTGATGGCGGCGGGCGAATACCAGCTCGCACTTGACGCCTATACCCGGGCCGCCGGCCAGCAGGGGCTCAATGTCGACACTCTTTCGGCGCTTGGGTCAGCCAACCTTCGGCTTGGGCGTCTGAACCAGGCCGAAGCCCTCCTTCGCCGCGCAGTGGCCGAAAATGCCGAGTTTGCGCCTGCCTGGAACAATCTCGGCGTTGTGCTGATGGAACTCGGAAAGACCGGAGAGGCTGCCGAATCCTTCCATCGCGCCTATGCAACGGATAACGGAAACAGTGACCAGATCCGCGACAACCTTCGCTTGGCTCTCGCAAAACTCGAAGATCCGTTCTATACATCAGGCCAAGAGGAAGAGGATAACTTCCAGCTGGTCCGGCGCAGCGGCGATATTGTCGATACGACCGAACCGCTCTGAGGCAGAAAAAGGCAAGAGGACGCACTTCATGCGCCAGGCTGTTGTCATCGTGATCGCCGTTTCGGCGTTTTCCGGGCTGTCGGGTTGCGGCGACAAGGGTGAAGCCGAAGTTGACCGCGCGCTTGAAGACCTCAATGTCATCGATGAAAGCGGCCTGAGCGACATCATGATCCAGGCCGCCGACCCCGAGGAGGCAGTGAGCTATTTCACCCGGACGCTTGCCAGCAATCCGGACCGGATCGACGTGCAGCGCGGGCTTGCGGAAAGCTATATCCGCGCGGATCGTCCGACCGAAGCGGTTGCCGCCTGGCGCCAGGTCACCACCCATCCCGAGGCCACCGATGCCGACCGGGTTGCGCTGGCCGGTGCGCTGATCCGTGTGAATGCCTGGGACGAGGCGCGCACAGTCCTGAACGCCATTCCGCCCACCCACGAGACGTTCGAACGCTACAGGTTGGAAGCGATGGTCGCCGATGCCGCCGAAGACTGGACCCGCGCGGACAGTTTCTATGAAATCGCCGTCGGTCTGACCACGACGCCGGCTGGCGTGCTCAACAACTGGGGGTATTCGAAGCTGACGCGCGGCGACTATCGCGGGGCCGAACAGCTCTTTTCCGATGCCCTGCGTTATGACAGTTCGCTCTTTACGGCGAAGAACAACCTGGTCCTCGCCCTGGGTGCTCAGCGCCGCTACGATCTGCCGGTCATTCCGATGACCCAGACCGAACGTGCGCAGTTGCTCTACACGCTGGCCCTGACGGCGATCAAGCAGAACGACATCAACACCGGGCGCAGCCTGCTTGTGGACGCGATCGAGACCAATCCGCAGCATTTCGAGGAAGCTGTCCGGGCGCTCGAGGCGCTTGACGGTTCGGCGACCTGACGGAATGGAGCCTGCCCTTGGCACGCCGCCGGTTGCTGCGGTCTGGCTTCTCCTCCCGGCGGTCCCGATCGGTCTCTACAGTGCCTTCACCGACCTGCGCGAGATGAGGATTCCAAACCATGCGGTCGCGGCCCTGGTGATCGGCTTTGCCGTCTTCGGCCTCATTGGCCTGCCATTTTCCGACTGGGCCTGGCGATGGCTCAACCTTGTCGTCGTCCTTGCACTGGGCGTGGCGTTCTATGCTGCCGGGGTGCTCGGGGCGGGAGACGCGAAGTTCGCAGCCGCTGCCGCGCCCTATATCGCTGCCGCAGACTGGCCACTCGTGACGATCCTGCTCGCGGGTATTTCCCTGGCAGCCTGGGCTGCGCACCGGGTCGCGCGGGCCAGTCCGCTTCGGTCCCTCGCGCCGCACTGGAAAAGCTGGACATCAGGGAAGCGTTTTCCTCTGGGTCTCGCGCTTGGCCCGACGCTGATCGCCTATCTCGTGATTGCCGCCCTTTGGGCTGGCTGAGGGCGCCCGGCGCCCCCGGACATCCTCGTCCTTGACCACGCCCTGCAAAGCCCACACATGACAGGAGGCAGCGGTATCCGAGGAAGCCATGACCCAGCGCCTTCATCTTGTCTTCGGCGGCGAACTCATCGATCCCGCCCATGACGTCTTCAGCGATGTGTCTGCATTGCACATCGTCGGCATATTCCCGGATTACGCCAGCGCCTATTCAGCCTGGAAGGCAGAGGCGCAGCGCACCGTCGACAATG